>NZ_JADBSZ010000268.1:0-21525 GCF_020246425.1 Microcystis sp. M079S1 | reverse complement strand
GAGAATAGGTTTTGATGCCATTTTTGGTGCTTTACTGTTTCTCAAATGCCTTTTTTCGCTCCTTATGTTTATTTTTATGCTCACTTTGATTTTTTCTCTCCGTAATTTCTCTCTGTGACAGCTTAGGGTGCGGAATGTGGGATCCATCATAAGTTTATTTGTCCGTAGGTCATCAATCAACAAGAATTAATTGATAGTTGTTTTAAAAGTTTAATTGATTTCCAACCCAGCGATCTCAGCGATCGTATAAGCTGGTCTTCCTTTAACTTCTTCGTAAATTCGCCCGATGTATTCCCCTAATATGCCAATACTGATCAATTGTACCGAACCCAAGAAAAACACAGCGATCAAGATAGTAGCTAAACCAGTAACGGGAGAGTCAGGTTGCTGTAAGCGCCAGTAGAGAATCAGTAAAGCCATAAACAGAGCAATTAAAGCAGAAAATAAGCCTAAATAAGTGGAAAGACGCAGGGGAATCTTAGAAAAAGACACCAAGCTATTAATCCCTAAAGCGAGGGATTTTTTAAAAGTGTACTTGACTTCCCCGGCAAACCGGGGATCCCGCTCAAATTTAACAGCAGTTTGTCGGAAACCAATCCAAGCTCGCAAACCGCGAATATAACGATTCCGTTCTGGCATAGAATTTAATACTTCCACCACCTGACGATCCATCAGACAAAAATCCCCCGTGTCCGCAGGGATATCCACGTCAGCTAATCGTCGCAGCAATCTATAGAAAACGTAGGCAGTTAGGCGTTTAAACCAACTTTCTTTTTTCCGTTTTGTTCTCTGGGCGTAAACCACATGATAACCTGCTTGCCAAGACTCAATCATTTTGGGAATCAATTCCGGTGGATCCTGCAAGTCGGCATCGAGGACAACAATAACTTGACCCCTAGCAAAATTGAGTCCTGCCGTTACTGCTGCTTGATGGCCAAAGTTACGAGCAAAGCTAATGTAACAGACCCTAGCATCTCTTTCCTGTAGTTGCCGGATTAAATTTAAGGAGCGGTCGCGACTGCCATCATTAATCAGAATCAGTTCCACAGAATCATCTAAACTATCCATGACGTCACTGACACGGCGATAGAGTTCTGGAATGGTTTCTTCCTCGTTATAAATCGGGATAATTAGCGAGTATTTCGGCATTTTCGAGAAGTCGAACGGACAAAAGCCGTGTTTTTATGGCGGCCGCTACGCTCTAAATATTCTGCTAAAGTATCCCTTTTGTCAACTTAATAGATTACTGCTAGACAGTGCTTTTAAATTGCCAACGAATGATCGAGCATTGCTTGCCGACGTAAACAATTCCAGTAGGCTGCATAGAGATCGGTCTGTTGACCGCGCAGGGAAGCGATCGCAGGTGCGGCAGGAAAAGGCCAGAGACGATCAAAAACCACTTCTCGATGAGCCAGACGAAACTGTAGCAAATAAACGGAAGCAGGAGCCTGTAAATTATCCAGTAATTGCGCTGCCAGCCGATGTAAAGACTTAAGACTCTCTCTTTCCAGACTAATCGGTTGACTGTAGGCGTTGGGGATCATGCCTTCTCCGATTACCTCACCGTATTCTAAACCCTTAGATGTCACCGTGATCGGCAACCAAAGATCCCCAAAAGAAGAATCTCCCTGACTGGTTTTATAGTGCAGGGTATGGGCAACCCAAGTGCGTCTTTCCTCGATATCCCGACAAGCTTGATAAACTTTTTTACCAGGAAAATTCACCCAATTGGGTAATTGAATTGTTAAGGGACACCAGATTAAATTATTTTGGCTGGTTTTACCCGACTCCATTTTTGACCACAAAGAAGCCGTCCCCGTCACCTCCACCGCCAAGGATTTAGGAACCGCATTTTTTAAGGCAATCACCATCTTTTCGGTAACGGGCGATAGCCGAGACATCTGACCACTGGCTTGAGCTTCGGCATTAACGAGAATGATAACTTTGTCCATTTCTTGTTGTGGGTTGGGTGAACTTGAACGATCAGCGGTGAGGTTGGTTAAGAGTGAGAACTGACTGGGGTTCAATGCTTCTGTAGTCGCCATGGCAAAAGCTATTTCTCTGGATTTTAGCGGATTATACAAGAGCGCAACTATTTTTTACGGATTTTTTCAACAACAACCAGCTTCGAGGCGGGATTTTTCTGCTCCCCCTCATAGAATACCTTAGTTGACAGTCCCGTAATCAGTGATCAGTAACCAGTAAACAGTGATTAGTCAAGAAGAAATTCGACCGAATCTAAAACCTAATTGGTTAAGCTAAAAGCTTGGATGTACTTAGTTTCTAACCTTCTTTTTAGGTAGGAGAATTGCCAAATTCTTTTTTAGAGCCTCTTGTCCCTTGCCTCTTACCTGTTGCCCCTTGCCTTCAGCAGCTGATCACTGATCACCGATCACTGAAATTACTCGTCTTCGGCGAAAATAAAGCGAGTTAGTTCACTAGGATCGGGTTCGGGGCTAGATTCGGCAAATTTAACCGCTTCCTCGATTTCAGCTTGAATTTTCTGCTCGATTTCTTTTAATTCCTCTCTCGTGGCCAGATCTCGCTCGTAGAGATAGGCGGCAAAGCGAGTGATCGGATCTCTTTCGCCCCAGAATTGTTTCTCGTCAGCACTGCGTAACTCGTCGGGATCTGCCAGAGAGTGACCCCGGAAACGATAGGTTAAGGCCTCAATTAAAGTCGGTCCCTCACCAGCGCGGGCCCGAGCCACGGCTTCTCTGGCGGCGGCATGAACGGCGACCACATCCATACCGTCCACTTCCACACCGACCATACTAAAAACACTGGCTTTTTTATAGATTTCCGGTTGAGAAGTGGCTCGATCATGGGCCATACCGATCGCCCACTTATTATTTTCCACCACATAGATAATCGGCAACTTCCAGAGAGCGGCCATATTCAGACACTCAAAAAACTGGCCATTATTACTCGCCCCATCCCCGAAGAAACAGACCGTTACCTGATCGGCACTGGCATCACCCATGGCTTCGCGACGGTACTTACTTTGAAAAGCCGCCCCGGTTGCGACGGGAATCCCCTCGGCCACAAAAGCGTAACCCCCTAAAAGCTTATGTTCGGCGGAAAACATATGCATGGAGCCGCCCCGTCCTTTACTACAGCCGGTAGCTTTGCCGAATAACTCCGCCATTACCTCTTGAGCGGGAACTCCGGCACTGAGGGCGTGGACGTGATCGCGATAGGTACTAGAAACGTAATCTTCTCCCTGACGCAAGGCTTTAATAATACCGCTAGATATCGCTTCTTGACCGTTGTAGAGGTGGACAAAACCGAACATTTTGCCTCGATAATACATTTCGGCACATTTATCTTCAAACATCCGCCCCAAAACCATATCCTCGTATAGGCGAAGACCTTCAGCTTTGGTAATAATGATGGAAGCAGGATTAAAGGTTGGTAAAGTACGTTCGGAAATCATAGGGTCTGTAGTATCATTTAGACAACAAAAAGGCAAGGGGAGAGGAAGCGGTAGATTTTTCGAGAATTCTGGCAGTGAATTTTTTAGGCTTAAACCAAGGGGTTCTTGGTATTTTCTCTCTCAAATCTAACCTTAGTCAGTCAGAGATTGGCTAGGATAAGATGGTATCTTGTTATTTTACTCGCTCCGCTCTCACTTACATCATTTAATTCACCTTAGATGTCGGCAGGATGCCCCCGTTACACCCTACGGGTTGGCGGCGGAGGAATGCCGACCAGTATAAAACGCGCGTAGCGCATCGACTCTAAATATGTTATGCTTCCTGTTGGTGAGTTTTTTGAGGCCGTGGAACAAGTCCTGACGCTAGTGATCAAGCTTCAAGTATGTAGCGAACAACAACAAGCGCTGTCCGATACCTGTACGGCTTTTGCGTCGGCTTGTAGCTGGATTAACGAGAACGTCAATCCCCGGCTGACTAACCGGAACTCGATTCAAGCCGTCTGTTATCAGGACGTTAAGGATCGGTTCGGATTGACGGCTAACCACGTTGTCAGAGCTTGCGGTCGGGTGGCGGCTAATCGTTTGACAGCAAAACTTCAAGGGAAGAAGGTCAAGAACTTTGCTCCAACAAGTTTCGACTGTGACGCTCGAACCTTCCGTTTCGTCGAGAAAGATTGGGCGATTACTGTTAGCACCACGGGGAAACGGTTAACCATTCCCCTGAGAGCGAGCAATTACCATCGGGGGAAACTTACCTGGCAAAATCCGACCTCCGCTCAAATCTGCCTACATCGTGACGGCGGTTGGTATGTCCACATCCAACTAAAATCGGAACCGCCGAAACCTATCAACGCGGATAACATTATCGGGGT
The DNA here is from genome assembly GCF_020246425.1 of Microcystis sp. M079S1. Taxonomy (NCBI): domain Bacteria; kingdom Bacillati; phylum Cyanobacteriota; class Cyanophyceae; order Chroococcales; family Microcystaceae; genus Microcystis; species Microcystis sp. M079S1. Next base: position 17,217 of record NZ_JADBSZ010000268.1, on the reverse strand, counting down.
CGATTTCGGCCGTCGTGACATCGCGGTAACATCAACCGATCAATCGTGGTCGGGGGATGGAATCAAGGAAACGAGGGATAAATACAGTCGCGTTCGAGCTTCTCTGCAAAGGAAAGCGTCTCAAGGCACTAGATCCACCAGGCGTAGGTGTCGGGAGATATTGAAACGGCTATCGGGGCGGGAGAGAAGATACCAAGCGCACTTAAATCATGTAATCAGTAAAGCTATCGTTGCCGAGGCAAAATCAACCAACTCGATTATCGCTATTGAAGACCTAACCGGTATTCGAGAGAGAACCAACCAACAACCACGAAATAAGACCGAGAGAAGACGGTCTAACTCTTGGGCTTTCTATCAACTTCGACAATTTCTCGAATACAAAGGCATTAAAGAAGGAGTTGAGGTTATCGCGGTTAATCCACGATATACCTCTCAAACCTGTCATTGTTGCCTACATATCGGAATTAGAAGCGGAAAATCGTTTAAGTGTAGTAATAAGACTTGTGGTTGGATTGGTGACGCAGACGCGAACGGTAGCAAGATGATTAGACTTTTGGGGCTGAGTGTAATCCAGCCCAGAGAGCCGAATTTATTGGCTTGCCCGATAAGTTTAGGGTTACAGAAAGCTCCCGTTAAGCTGACGCTTTAACGGGAGTAGATTACTAAGGACTCTCCAGAGTTGAGGTACAGCTAACCGTGCGAATTCCTCTCGACTACTACAGGATATTGGGAATCCCCTTTCAGGTGAGTGCCGAGCAGATTGATTTGGCCCACGCCGATCGGGGACGGCAATTGCCGCGTCAAGAATACAGTCAAACAGCGATCATTGCCCGTCAGCACTTGTTAGATGAAGCTTACCAAGTGTTAAGTGCTGCGGATCGCCGTCGTGATTACGATGCCCAATTTTTCGGACCCAATCCCTTGCTTCTCAACCCAGAAAGCAGTGCCGAAAACCTCGATTCTCACGGTGGGGAGGTGGCCGCGGCTTCGCCGGAATATCCCACTCCCCAGATTACCATTGCCCCCGCCGATCTGGTGGGAGCTTTGCTCATCCTGCAAGAGTTGGGAGAATACGAGTTAGTGATTCGTTTGGCCGAAACTTATCTAGATTTAGAGCCAACTACTCGCCCAGACATGATCTTAACCTTGGCTTTGGCCTATGGGGAATTAAGTCGGGAATATTGGCAGGATAAAAATTATGAACAGGCGGCCAGCACCGCGGCCAAAGCCCTGACTTGGTTGGAACAAGAACAAATGTTCCCGCAAGTGGCCAGCGAGATTCGCCATGATTGCGATCGCCTGCGTCCCTACCGGATTCTGGAATTGTTATCCCAAGAAAAAAAACCTAGTCTTGCCCGTCAGCGCGGATTAAATCTCTTGGAGGAGATGTTGGCGGCTCGCGGCGGCATCGATGGCCAGGGCGACGATCGCTCTGGGTTGGGGGTGGATAATTTTTTACGCTTTATTCAACAGTTACGGGTTTATTTAACTCAGGCCGAACAGGAGAAAATCTGGGCAAAAGAGGCAGAACGCCCCTCGGCGGTGGGTAATTATCTGCTGGTCTATGCCTTGATCGCCCGCGGTTTCGCCCAAAAACAACCCGCCGCTATCGTCGCAGCCAGCGAGCGCCTGCAGCAATTACAAAAACATCAGGATGTCTCCCTCGATCGCTCGATCTGCGCCCTCCTGCTCGGCCAGACGGAACAGGCAAGCACAATTTTAGAAAAAAGTCAAGAGCAAGAAATATTAAATTATATTAAGGAACAATCCGGGCAATCTCCCGATCTTTTACCTGGGTTATGTCGCTACGGTGAGCGTTGGTTACAAACAGAAGTTTTCTGCCATTTTAGTGATTTAGTCGAGCAGAAAGCCTCACTCAAAGAGTATTTTGCCGAGGAAGACGTACAAAATTATTTAGAAGAATTGTCAGGGTTTCCTGACGAAAAAGTTGCCTGGTCGGTTCGAGAAAAGGTTGGCGAACCTTTAGAATCGGAAGTAAATGTTCTCAAAACCCACACCCCCCCCACCCATTTAAACCCAGTGCCAGGAGCGACACCGATGAGGGAATCTGCTTATTCTTCTTCCCACTCTCGTCCCCAAAAACCGTCTTTAGCTAGAGTTAACGGTGAGCGGACAAGCACTGCTGTACCCGCTCTGAGAGCCACCGCTCAGGAGGAAACTCTCACCCCCTATACTCAGGGCAGTGTGGTGGTGACAGCAGCCCATCGTCAACCGGCACTTAATCCCCCCCGTCGTCGTCCTAGTCGCCCCCGTCCCCAAGCAGCGGGCGACTCCCGGCCGGCAGCCCTAGAAACGGTAAAAACTGCCGTAGTCGCACCGAAACGGAGACGACCGGCCCGCAGGAAACTGCGACTCGATCGAGTGGCGATATTAGGGGTAGGATTAGTGGGAACGCTCGCGGTCTTGGCTCTGGGGGTAAAGGCAATTGTCGATAGTCAATCTCCTTTGGCAGCCTTGCAAGGGGAACAGTTACCGATTTCTTTAAATACTCCCATACTAGAAATTCCCTCGGCTAACGCGGAAGTGATGGAAGGGATTCCCTTGGGCAAGGAAACAGCCAAGGAGACGATTCAAGCTTGGTTAGGAGCAAAATCGGCGGCTTTTGGCAGTGAACACCAAAAAGAGCAATTGAAAGAGGTTTTAACGGGTTCAGCCTTGGAAATTTGGCAAAAACGAGCGGCGGCCTTACAGGGAAATAACTATTGGCGCTACGATCATCAAGTGGATGTGCGATCGGTTACTAATAATGCGAAAAATCCTAATTTAGCGACGGTGGAAGCGATAGTAAACGAAAAGGCCATGTATTTCCATAATGGCAAGGAAATTGTCAATCGTTCCTATAATGAGTCCTTGAACCTGCGCTATGATTTGGTACGGCAAGGAGATAAATGGTTGATCGAAAAAACCCAAGTCTTACCCTAATTTTTTCCGATTAAATCCCCAAAAACTAGGCTTTAGGCTGCCCGCACACCCAAAAAAGGCTGCATGGCAGCCTTTTCAGTGATCGGTGAACAGTAACCAGTAATCAGTGGGGAAGTGGGGAAGTGGGGAAGTGGGGAAGTGGGGAAGTGGGGAGAAGGGAGCAGGGAGAAAAAAGCTGATAACTGATAACTGATAACTGAAGACCGACTCCTGCAAAGGCAAACTTTGTACCTCACCATTAAGATAACTTCTATATCTTTAGACTGATAAATGCTCGATTCGCTTAATATTTTTTAACATAAAATAGGCTCTTTGATTGCTGTAATTAGTTCCCTAGAAGTCAAGCTAATGAGTTATGATCCTAGGTAGGAATCCATAGTTCTTAGAGGAGGAAAGCGGGGCAATCTCAATGTTTTGCCCACCGACAAGACCATGATTTTGATGTTTTAAAAATCTCGCATAAGTCTTTAAGAACTTTTAAAATCAGCATTCACACAGGAGGGATATTATGACAGGTAAGAGTAAACGCGGTTTTGCCTCTATGGATCAAGCTAAACAACGGGAAATCGCTAGTAAAGGTGGTAAAGCTGCTCATCAAAAAGGTACAGCCCACGAATTTACCTCCGAAGAGGCTCGCGAAGCGGGACGAAAAGGGGGTGAAGCGGTTAGCCGAGATCGCGCCCACATGGCCGCTATCGGACGGGAAGGGGGCAAAAATTCCCACAAAGGCAGTGGCAAAAACTCAAACTCCGGCGAAAATTCCCCAGCCAACGAGTCTATAGTTGAAAATTTCTCGGATTTTAGCAACTCGGAAGCAAATAGTTGACTTTGGTTGACCTTTTCTCGGACTAAGAGGGTGTTGGGGTTTTAGGGTTTTGGGGTGGTCACTGCGTGCGCGTTGCGGGGGGTTTTAGGGTTTTAGTTGAATTCCCCCATTCCCCCATTCCCCCATTCCCCCATTCCCCCAATAAATACTTAAGGTTCGATACTGACAATCCAAGTCCCAACGTAGAGACGGACGGGAATATTGCCAGAGGCAATCACATCACAGGTAAAGTAATAAGTGCCTAATTCGGGATTTCTGACATTAGACATGACGATTTCAACTTTGCTGGTCGGATCGATCGGTTGTTGGGGGACAATTTGAATAATGCGACTATCCTTATCCCAAACCACTTCCTTTAAAGGTAAAGATTTGCCGTTGGTGCGTACCTCGATTTTATTAGTGTCAAACTGGCCGTTAAAATAATCGGGATAGGAAATAAAAAAAGCCGCAGCCCCTTGGGAGAGTTTTTTCGGGGGAATATATAGTTTATAACGATCCATTTGCCGGGGACGACCACCAAATTGCAAGAAATAATCTAAGATATCCTTGCGATCGACTCCACTAAAAATTGTTAGGCCAGGGTTGCCATTGGCTAAAGTTATTTTTGGTAAAATAATTCCCGCACCCACCCCTAAGGATAGAGCAATCAAAGCGGGTGTCCTAGCATATTTAATTATTTTTGTCAAGAGTTTTAACATAAATTTTAACCCAAGGTGAGGGGGACGGTGATGGCCGCAAGGGGCCGAATACAGTTCAACTCTAACAAAACTCGATCGTTTCTTACCTAGACCTTTGCCAGTCCGATAAGTGTCTTGGTTAACGCTTCATCGCTCGTGCCATATCCCGTTGATCCTGACGACGTTTCAAATCTTCGCGTTTATCGTGTAATTTCTTGCCTCTACCGAGGCCAATGCTGATTTTTACCCAACTACCTTTAAAATACATCTTCAAAGGCACAAGAGTTAAGCCTTTCTGTTCCACTTGACCGATGAGTTTGCTGATTTCCTTTTTGTGCATCAACAATTTTCTCGTCCGGCGCGGATCGTGATTAAAATATTCGCTACTCTGTTCGTAGGGGGAAATATGAACATTAATTAACACCGCTTCACCATTGCGGACTAAAACGTAACCATCCCGCAGGTTTACCTTACCGGCACGCACAGATTTAACCTCGGTCCCCAGTAACTGCACCCCCGCTTCAAAAGTCTCTAAAATCTCGTAGAGATGGCGTGCTTGCCGGTTATCACTGATAATTTTGATTTTGTCGTCTTGATTGGCCATATAGTCAAGTGAAAAGTGAAAAAGCTTTTGGGTGTTAGGGTGTTGGGGTTTTAGGGTGTTGGGGTTTTAGTTGAAATTCCCCATTTCCCCATTCCCCATTCCCCATTGCCCTATCTTACTCGCTCTTTTGCTCTCTCTGGACTGACTGCTGGCCGCTCTTTGGTGATCACTGGCCTTGTCAGGGGGAACGAGAAGGGAGAAAATGAGAGCAGTGTTAAATTTTTATGAAGTTTGGTTCTGTGGACAAAATTCGTACTGTTTCCGATAGTAAGCGTGATTTTTATACTCGCCACACCCGCCCCATCAATTCGGTGTATCGGCGCGTGGTTGAGGAATTATTAGTCGAGATGCACCTGCTCTCCGTTAATGTAGATTTCCATTATGATCCAATTTATGCCCTTGGTGTGGTTACTTCTTTCGAGAAGTTCATGGAAGGCTATCGTCCGGGGGAGGATAAACCGAATATTTTTAATGCTTTGTGCCAAGCGGTTAACGGTAATCCCGAAGTCTATCGTCGTGATGCCGAAAATATGATCGCTATTGCCAAAGAAACTAATATTGATTCCTTGCTTTCCCAACTGCAAAACCCTGCTCTGGGTGGTAACAATCAGTTGTCTGATAGTTTAGTTTCGGTTATCAACGCGCCTAAGTTTAAGTATAGTCGCCTGTTTGCCATCGGTCTCTATACTATTTTGGCGGAAGCACAACCGGACATGATCAAGGAAAAAGAAAAACGCGAACAAATTTTGCAAAAGTTCTCAGAAATTCTCCATCTCTCCAGCGAGAAACTGCAAAAAGACCTCGATGTTTATCGCGGTAATCTTGATAAAATGGATCAGCTGCTCAAGGTTATCGAAGATGCCCTAGAAGCAGAAAAGAAAAAACGTCAACAAAAAGAACAGGAAAAACAAACCACCCCGCAATAAAGGCTCTCAACCGGAAATTACCGCGTGCAGACAAGGGAATAGGGAACAGAAAAAGGATTAAATCGGCTCTCTTTCTTTACTGTTCCTTCTGACCTCGTTCTACAATTAGGATCGGCAACCCTTAATATTTATCTCCCGTGACTAACTCCTCCATCACCGCACCCGTAACCGATATTTTGGCAAAAGCGCGGTCAGGGGCGAATTTATCGGCGAAAGAAGCGATTATCTTGCTAGAAACTACCGATAACCGTTTAATTGCCCAGATTCGGGAAACGGCCGACTTTTTACGTCGTCAACAGGCGGGAGATACCGTCACCTACGTTATCAATCGCAACATTAATTTTAGTAACATTTGTGAGCAGCATTGCAGTTTTTGTGCATTCAGACGCGATGAAAATGAAGAAGGGGCCTTCTGGCTTAATTTAGAGGAAATTATCGCTAAAGCGGCGGATGCCGTCCGTCGTGGGGCGACGGAAATTTGTATGCAGGGAGGATTAAACCCAAAAGCCAAGATTAAGGGCAATTCCTTAGACTATTACCTCGAAATTGTTAAAAACCTGAAACAAGCCTTTCCTGACCTGCATTTACACGCTTTTTCGCCCCAAGAAGTCCAATTTATTGCTAGGGAAGATGGTTTAAGTTACGAAAAAGTTATCGCTTCCCTGCAAGAAGCAGGAGTCAATTCTCTGCCGGGGACGGCTGCCGAGGTGTTGGTGGATGAGGTAAGACGGGTAATTTGTCCAGAAAAAATCGATGCCGCCACTTGGTTAGAAATAGTCGGTACTGCCCATCGCTTGGGGTTATATACCACCAGTACCATGCTCTGCGGTCATATTGAAACCCCTAGCCAACAGGTGCAGCACCTTGAAAAAATTAGAAAACAGCAAGAAATCGCCCTAGAAAATAATTATCGGGCTAAAATCACCGAATTTATTTTATTGCCTTTTGTGGGACAATCAGCCCCCAAACCCCTGAGAAATCGAGTCGGACGAGATCAACCAATTTTAGCCGATACATTAAAGTTAACGGCAGTGGCGCGGATTTATTTGGGCAATAGCATTAAAAATCATCAACCCAGTTGGGTAAAATTGGGCTTACAGGGGGCGACAGAGGCCTTAAAATGGGGTTGCAACGATCTCGGTGGCACTCTCATGGAAGAACATATTACCACTATGGCCGGGGCCCTGGGCGGTACTTGTTTGACCGTCGAGGAATTAGCAACGGCGATTAAATCCCTCGATCGCCCCGCCCGTCAACGGGATACAATCTATTAACTAGGGTTTGCTGAAAGAGTTTTTTCAGCTTAATCAAGCCCAACAATCTCCCCCTTACCGGCAATCACTTCCCCGATTTGGTAGGCATTAATCCCAGAGGATTGTAGTTGATTAATAGTCGATCGAGCCAGATCTGATGGGACAATGATCACAAAACCGATACCCATATTAAAAGTATTAAACATGGCTTCGGAATTAACCGAACCCATCTGGGCTAACCAGTGAAAAATTGGCAAAACTGGCCAACTTTCTCGGTAAATCTGCACGGAATGCCCTTTACCTAAGCAGCGGGGCAAATTTTCCGGGATGCCACCCCCAGTAATGTGGGCCATGGCGTGAATATCTAACCCAGAGCGCAGCAGTTCTAGCACAGGTTTGACATAAAGTCTAGTGGGAGTTAACAAAACTTCACCTAAGCTAGAGCCGGCCAAAATTTCGGGGCAATCTTGCCAATTTAAGCCCTGGGTGTCGATAATCTTACGAACAAGACTAAAACCGTTACTGTGAACCCCACTACTGGCTAAACCGATAGCCACATCGCCGATTTGCACCTTACTGCCGTCGAGTAATTGACTTTTTTCGACAATACCGACGCAAAAACCCGCTAAATCGTACTCTCCGGCCGAATAAAACCCCGGCATCTCCGCCGTTTCCCCTCCCAAAAGAGTACAACCACTATCACGACAGGCCCTAGCGATTCCCGACACCACCGCTGCTAACTGTGACGCTTCCAGTTTACCGGTGGCGAGATAATCCAAGAAAAATAAAGGTTCAGCCCCGGAGGTTAAGACATCGTTGACGCACATGGCCACGAGGTCAATTCCCACCGTATCATGGCAATTGAGACTATGGGCAATTTTCAGCTTGGTTCCCACACCATCAGTTCCCGATACTAACACCGGTTGCCGATAACCGGAAGGTAACTGAAAATAGCCGCCAAAACCGCCTAAACCGCCGATAACTTCAGGACGGAAGGTACTTTCCACATTTTGGCGAATTTTCTCGACAAAAGCGCGTCCCGCTTCCACATCCACGCCCGCTTCTTTATAATCCATGCCCAATTGACCGATTGTATCTCTCAAATTTTACCCAGATTTCGGTCCCATGGGAATTATGAATTATGAATTATGAATTGGGAAGTGGGGAGGAAAGGGTGCGCGAGACGGCCAAAATTGCTGCTTTGACTCGAAGGTGAGAATCCGTCGTAACGCAGCACCTATGATCGACTCATCGACTAAGTAGCTGGTTACAATTAAAGATAAAATACAAAGAACCAGAAGCCTGCGCCACTATCTAACAATTAATTGAGATTGCTTAATTAGGGTTTGCTGAAAAAGTACGGGCGAAGCATTCGGATAGAAAATCTACGGTTTCACCGATAGGTTATTACCCGAATGCTTCGCCCCTACAGGACGCAATCGCCGCTCAAGATGCCAGGTTTTGAAGCACGATTATCTCAAAATCTTGCACCTGTTTCGCAAGAAAAGCCACAAAACTCTTACCTTGCCTACATTTCACATTTATTCAGCAAGCCCTAATTAATTAGGAGTTTAGCAAAATGTCTAACGAAACGGTCACTTATTCCCTTGAGGCTGTCTTGACAAGGATTGAGGGGAAAATCGACTTTTTACAAAGAGATGTCAACGAGCGTTTAAACAAGCTAGAGATAGGACAATCAGAATTAAGAGGGGACATTAAAGCTTTAGATGAGCGACTAACCGCAGAAATTAAAGGGTTAACTGCAAGAGTCGCTTATCAGGAGTTTACCAATCGGGGGATTCTGATAGCTTTGGTTGTTGCCATTTTAGGAGGAGCGGCCAAAATTTTTGGTTTTCTCCCCAATCCTTGACAGCGATCGCATAATGTTTGAAGAAATTAACGCCCAATTGAAACGGCTAAAAAATTAAACTACTTGATCGAATGTCTTTTCTGTCAATCTTCTTGGGGATATTTTTCCCAAAGATCCGTGATTTGGCGAAGACTTTGGAAGTTGCCATTACCGAGGATCAAATGATCTAGGAGAGGAATGGCTAGATAGGTAGCTCCCTGTAATAATTGTTCTGTGAGTAAAATATCGTCTTGACTAGGCACAAGTGACCCAGTGGGGTGATTATGGGCGATAATTAACTTAGTAGCTGATTGTTTAACCACTTCTCGAAAGATTTCTCGCGGATGTACCAGGGTTTCCGTGGCTGTGCCGATAGTAATCACTTTTAGTGCGATTAACTGATTTTTGACATCGAGTAAAATAACTGCGAAACGTTCCTGAGACTGATACATTAGTTCGTGTCCAAGAATAGCGGCAGCGGTATCGGGACTATCGATGACCATTTTTTCCGTCGGTCGTCGTTGAAAAGCTCGTTTTCCCAATTCGATCGCCGCTAGAATAGTAGTGGCCTTAGCCGGTCCAATGCCATGAATAGCGGTTAATTCTTGGGGCTGAATATCCCTCAAAACGTCCAAAGGCTCCCGGCGATATTTACTCAATTCGTTGAGAATATGCTGTCCTAAACCCACTGCCGAGAGTTTCCCCTTACCTTGACCTGTAGCCAGTAAAATCGCTAATAATTCGGCGTTACTGAGGTTTTTTGCCCCGACACTGATTAAACGTTCCCTTGGTCTTTCACTGACAGGAATATCGGCAATTCTTAAGCTGTAGGTCATGGAAGTGGCAAGCTACCGCGATAAAATTCCATCATAATCGCAATTTTAGCCAGTGCCTAGAGGGATTTGGCCGATAAATCAAGGGGAAAAACTCTCCTTACCAGACCTTCTGTAAAAGTAAGTTATCGAGGCACTGTCGGGTCAAAATATCTAAAAACTCAGATAAATTTGACGTAATCTTAGGCTTTATGGATAGGGTAGTTGTCTCTTGTCTTTTTTCTCCTCCTATCGACCGTCTCGTGTCTCCTGTCTCCTATCTCCTCGCCCAACGGAAAATTTTTGATTTTTGCAGGAACTCTAATGATAGCGAATTCCCGCATCTTCGAGGCGCTGTAAAGCTTCCCCTAATCGCGGGATATCGGCGATTAAACTGACGCGCACATAACCTTCCCCTCCCTCTCCAAAAGCATTGCCCGGAGTGACAACGACACCAGTTTTTTGCAAAACAGTAAGGGCAAAATCCGTGGAAGTCATGCCGACGCTACAGGGAACCCAGAGATACATTGTCGCCTTAGAGGGGGGAATATCCCAACCTAATTGCCCCAAACCTTTGATTAAAAAATCTCGTCGCTGCCGGTATCTTTCCTGTACTTGTTTGACGTACTCATCGGGCAGTTGTAGGGCGGTTTCGGCCGCCTTTTGGATGACGGAAAAGATACCATAATCGAGATTGGTTTTCAGGGTGCGTAACCCTTGAATAATATCGGAATTGCCCACGACAAAACCGACGCGCCACCCGGCCATATTATAGGTTTTCGAGAGGGTATGAAATTCTACACTAATCTCTTTTGCCCCCGGAATTTCTAATAAACTGGTGGGCTGATAACCATCAAAACTTAATTCAGCATAACAGAGATCATGGACGAGCATAATCTCATAGTGCCGGGCCCAAGCAACGATTTTTTCAAAAAATTCCCGAGGGGCAACGGCGGACGTGGGGTTACTGGGATAGTTAAAATAGAGGATTTTCGCCCGTTTAGCCACATCTTCGGGGATAGAATCGATATCTATCAGCCAATCCTGTTCCGCTTTTAAAATGATCGGGTATAGCGTCGCCCCAGCAATCAAGGGACCGCGAAAATGGGCGGGATAGGCGGGACTGGGAACCAAGACCACATCGCCGGGGTTAACATAAGCCAAAGCCAGGTGGGATAGGCCCTCTTTGGAACCTAGTAGGGGTAAAGCTTCGTTATCGGGATTGAGTTCCACACCATAAGAGCGATAATACCATTTAGCGATCGCTTCTCGGAAACTGGCGGTTCCTTCAAAGGGTGGATAACCGTGAAATTGGGGGGTTTCAAAAGCTTGAATGGCCGCTTCGATAACTGGACGCGGGGCAGCACCGTCCGGGTTGCCCATACCTAAATCGATTAAATCTAGTCCTTCTTTGCGGGCTAAGGCTTTTAATTCATCCAAGCGGGCGAAAACGTAGGGGGGTAAGGCACTTAATCGCTTGGCGCGGCTATTCGTCCAATCTACACTCATTACTTCTTGGCTTACTGATCGAGGTAATCTAACATTATGACACGAGTGTATGGCTAATTTAGCAGTCAGTTATTAAGCTGACTTCTTTGTGCCTTAGTATGGCTGGAATTGCCCGACACCGGAGATGGAGAGTCAAACTAAGGTAATCTGATTAATAGAGGCTGAAAATTACTGATTAGCCCCGGCATTACCCCCATTCTTCGCCATTATCGGCCGGTAAGTCCTGACTCCTCACTCCTCAATTCTTTTGTAAAATATGACTGCGATCGCTGTTCAGATAACTTCTATTTTACCCCCCGACACGACGGTTATTACCTGGCAACAAGTGCCAAAAGAGGAACAAGAAAGATTATCAAGGGCAATTAGGGGCAAAAGTCCTGAAATTATAGTTTATCCCGCTAATACAACCGCTTTATCCTCTCTGGTGCGTTTTAGCAACGAAAATCGTCTGTCTTTACTGGCCTACGGTCAAGGCAGTAAATTAGATTGGGGTGGGTTAGTCGAGTCGCCCGATATTTTAGTTAGTACCCAAAATCTCAACCGCATTATTGACCATGCGAGGGGAGATTTAACTATAACCGTGGAAGCTGGGCTTAAACTAGCGGATTTACAGGCTTTTTTGGCTCCTAGCGGTCAATTTCTTCCTCTTGATCCCAGTTACGCCGATAATGCCACGATTGGCGGTATTATGGCCACAGCCGATGCGGGAACATGGCGGCAAAGATACGGTGGAGTCCGGGATCTGATCCTAGGATTCTCCTTTATCCGTCACGATGGCGACATTGCTAAAGCTGGAGGGCGTGTGGTCAAGAATGTGGCGGGATACGACATGATGAAGCTATTTACGGGTTCCTACGGCACTTTAGGGATTATCGATCAGATTACCCTGCGACTGTATCCCCAAACTGCTAACTCAGAAACCCTGATAATTAGAGGAAATAGCGAAAATATTAGTAAATTAAGTCAAGTTATTCGGCAATCGGCCTTAACTCCCACAGTGGCTGAATGTTTAAACCCAGGGATGACGCAAGCATTAGGATTAGGGGAAAAAGTCGCTTTACTGCTGCGTTTTCAAAGCATTCCCGAAAGTATTAGCGAACAATCGCAACAGGTGAGTTATTTAGGGCAACAGTTAGATTGTCAGACTAATTATTATCGGGATGAGGAAGAAGTTTCTCTATGGCAAAGATACCGAAAAACAATGGATAATTATGACCAAGAGGGCAATTTTTTCGGCAAAATAGGATTATTACCTAGTAATTTAGCTCTAGTTATCGACCAAATTAACGGACTAGCCTCGATTAATATTAGTAGCGGGGTGGGTAAAGTTATCTTAAAATCGGAGGAAAATCTTGACAAAATTCGCTCTTTATGCAGCGCCCATCAGGGTTATTTAACGGTGTTAACTGCGCCGCCATCGCTAAAAGAAAAAATTGAACCTTGGGGTTATACAGGTAATGCGATTACCATGATGAAAACCCTAAAAACTAAATTCGATCCTCACGGTATTTTTAGTCCTGAACGCTTTCTTAACAAAATCTAATTAAAAATCATGCAAACCTCCGAGAATTACGTTAACTTTCAAGAATTAATCGACCAAAAAAATCAAGGATTTGACCCCAAGAATCCCCCTGCCCAAGAATTAATCGATAGTTGTGTTCACTGTGGTTTTTGTCTATCTACCTGTCCCAGTTATCGAGTCATTGGCAAAGAAATGGACTCCCCCCGGGGCAGAATTTATCTGATGAATGCCATCAATAAAGGGGAAGCGGTTTTAGACGAAACCACTAGCCAACATTTTGATACTTGTTTAGGTTGTTTAGCCTGTGTTAGTACCTGTCCATCGGGAGTACAATACGATCAATTAATCGCCGCAGTCCGTCCGCAGGTGGAACGCAATCAACCCCGCAGTTTTAAAGATAAAATTATTCGTTTTCTCATTTTTAATCTCTTTCCCTATCCCGTCCGTCTCAAATTATTTTTACCCTTCCTCTGGTTATATCAAACCCTGGGATTACAAACCCTAGTCAGGAAATCGGGTATCTTAAAAATGCTCTTTCCCCGTCTAGCGGCGATGGAATCAATTTTACCCAAAATTACCCTGTCCTCTTTGTTTAAAAACTATGCCGATGTTATTCCCTCCCAAACTGAAAAACGCTATCGAGTGGGAGTAGTTTTAGGTTGTGTGCAGCGCCTCTTTTTCTCGCCGGTAAATGAAGCAACAGTGCGGGTTTTAACTGCCAATGGTTGTGAAGTGGTTATCCCAAAAACCCAGGGTTGTTGTGCCGCTTTACCCGCACACCAAGGACAGGAAAAACAAGCACAAAGTTTAGCCAGACAAATGATCGATAGTTTCGCAGCAACCGAGGTTGATTATATTATTATCAATGCGGCGGGTTGTGGTCATACTCTCAAGGAATATCATCATATTTTAGCCGACGATCCTGAATATAAAGATAAGGCTAAGGAGTTTGTGGCTAAAGTCCGCGATGCCCAAGAATTTTTAGCCGCAGTGGGGTTAACTGCCGATTTATCCCCGATTACCGAGACAGAATTAACCCTAGTTTATCAAGATGCCTGTCATCTTTTACACGGACAAAAAATCTCCGTGCAGCCACGGCAATTATTGCAAAAAATCCCCAATATTAACTTAAAAGAACCTATCGATGCGGCTTTGTGTTGTGGTAGTGCCGGAGTTTATAATATGCTACAGCCAGATACTGCCGATCAATTAGGTCGGCAGAAAGTAGGCAATTTATTAAATACTGGGGCTGCGGTGATTGCTTCTCCTAATCCGGGTTGTTCCCTACAAATTAAAAAACATCTACAATTACAGGGAAAAGATACACCCGTTATTCATCCCATGGAATTATTAGATTATGCGATTCGCGGGCTGAAAATTGGCTAACTCCCACCATTTGAGTTGTGTTAGTGGTGTCAGGGAAGCAAAAGAAAACCCCACTGTCAAAGACCCTGTAATGATAGAATCGACAATGGCGACGGCTTGGCCATTAGTATTTTTTGCGTCGGACTAGCAGGAGATAAAAGCGTGACCTTTAAGATTGGTTTACTCGGTTTCGGGGTTGTGGGGACGGGAACAGCGAAAATCCTCCTCGATCCTTTTGGTCGTCATCCCGTACTCAAAGAGATTACCATTGGACGAGTGGGAGTTAGATACCTAGATAAACCGAGAGAAATCGAGCTTTCTCCCCATCTTTTGACCACTGACCTAGAATCGATCGTTACTGACCCCGAAATTGATATTATTGTCGAATTATTGGGGGGTTTGGAACCGGCGCGCTCTTTAATTCTCCAAGCAATCGCATCGGGAAAGCACGTTGTTACGGCAAATAAGGCGGTTATTGCCCGTTTTGGTGATGAAATCTACGCCAAAGCTAACGAAAAGGGGGTTTATGTCCTCCTAGAAGCGGCCGTGGGTGGTGGAATTCCCGTCATTAAACCCTTGAAACAATCCCTCGGCGCTAATCGCATCAGCAGCATCATGGGAATTGTCAACGGCACAACTAACTATATTCTCACGGAAATGAGCCAAAAAGGGGCAGATTTTAGCGAAGTGCTGGCCAAAGCTCAGGAATTAGGCTATGCAGAAGCGGATCCCACTGCGGACGTGGATGGATTCGACGCGGCCGATAAAATCGCCATTTTAGCTTCTCTGGGTTTTGGAGGTCGGGTAAAACGGGAAGATGTTTACTGTGAAGGTATCCGGCAAGTTAGCGCCGTCGATATCGCCTACGCTGATAGACTGGGATTTGTGATTAAATTATTAGCGATCGCGAAAGATACGGTTAAGGAGGATTCCGATACCCTAGAGTTGCGGGTTCATCCAACCCTAGTACCGAAAACCCATCCCCTCGCTAATGCTAACGGAGTCTATAACGCTATTCTCGTCGAGGGGGAACCCTTGGGGCAAGTGATGTTTTATGGACCCGGTGCCGGTAGCGGACCGACGGCCAGCGCGGTAGTATCGGATGTGATGAATATCGTCGGAATTTTAAAAAGTAGTGGCAAAACCAAGGAACTTGACCCGCTTTTAAGCTGTATTCACCAGCATTATTGTCAAATTGCCCCGATGGAGGATTTATCAACCCGTTTTTATGCTCGTTTTCTCTGTCGCGATGTGCCGGGGGTAATCGGTCATTTAGGTATGGCTTTCGGCGACCATGGGGTTAGCCTAGAATCCGTGGTACAAATTGGTATTAGGGGTGATTTAGCCGAAATTGTCGTTGTCACCCACGATGTGCGCGAGGGCAATTTCCGCAACGCTTTGGCAGCAATAGAGTCTTTAGAAGCTATTGACAGTATTCCTAGTATTCTCCGGGTTTTGTAGTCAAGAAATCGCTTTTTTTATGGTCATGGGTCGGAGAATCAGAAGTGAGAAAATTTGGCTAAGTTTCATTAGCACAATTTGGTTTTTTTGTCTAGGTTTTTTGACCTTAAATCAAAAATTAATTTTTGCCCAAGGGTCTGATAATGTTTGTCCCCTGCCGATTTTATCAAGGTTACAACGCCATAAAATCCAAACGGGAGAAACGATCGCCTCCATCGCCGAAAAATACGCTCTCATCCCGGCAACGATAATTAAACTCAATCCGACTATTCTCAAAAATGGTTTGGCCCCGGTGGGGAAAGAAATCTTCATTCCCCCGATGAACGGCATTCGCATCGAAGCACCCAAGGGTTCCACTTGGCGCGATTTAGAAGCGGCCTATGGTATTCGTGCCGATATACTCTTTGAGCTTAACGGTTGTGGTCGCCGGCCGACAATAGTTTTTATCCCCGGCACCAATTGGTCCGCCGCCAGCAAGCGATCGGATTATACTGGATTAAGTTCTTATCCCTTACCCTTTGCCAGTACTGTCGGATTAGCCTACGGTTGGCAAAAAAGCCCCACGGAACCGAAAAATCTCTTTCATAGTGGTGTTGATCTTCTCGCAGATGTTGGTACACCAGTTCTAGCCGCCGAGGATGGTCTAGTGATTTATGTGGGTCAGGAAGGGGCCTATGGTAATTTGGTAGTAATTAATCATTTAGGTCGCCGGCAGACCCGTTATGCCCATTTAAGCAGGGTTACAGTTAGAATTGACCAACGGGTACGAGCAGGAGACGTTATCGGTACGGTTGGCACCACGGGACAACCGGATATTATTCCCCCCCATCTTCATTTTGAGGTGCGCTTAGATACTCCCGTCGGTTGGACAGCGCAGGATCCGGCTTTGCATTTGCCCCAAATCGGCCCGCAATCAAGTCAAAAGTAAACGGTTAAGTGGGATTAAGTAGTTGGACAAAAGTAAAGTTAACTGTGGGGTAAGGAGTCAGGAGTCAGGAGTCAGTAGGAATTGCGGCAATTTACATTTCTTAAGATAGACAACAGAATTTATGTCTGACTACTTATTGATTTATTTAGGGCTTGCTGAATAATGGTAAAACCCTTTTGAAATAAGGCTTTTGACCTGTTAAAATCCGATGTTCATGCTGCGAAAATAGGATTGGGACCATCAAAAACCTGGCATTATCCTTCTTTTAGTACATAAACTGGTACAAAAAAGAGAGGGCAACAAAGCCTGAAACTCCCGACGACCGGCTACTGACGACCGGCTACTGACTCCTATCCCCACCAACAAACTTTTTGCCGCAAACCCTAAATAGGGTTTGCGGCAAAAAGTTTTTCTTGGGGGCAGGGTGTGGGGTGTGGGGTGTGGGGTGTAGGGTTTTACCGATTTTCAGGTGGTCAACTACCTAATTTTCAGGGAAAAAGTCCCGGAATTTTCCCCCTGATCACTCCCATATCCGGTACTTT
>NZ_JADBSZ010000267.1:0-5167 GCF_020246425.1 Microcystis sp. M079S1 | reverse complement strand
ATGGGAGTGATCAGGGGGAAATTCAGGTACTTTTTCCCTGAAAATTAGGTAATTGACCCCCTCAAAATCGGTAAAACCCCACACCCCACACCCTACACCCTACACCCTGCTTCTAGGAAAAACTTTTTCAGCAGACCCTAACTAGAGAACTTCTGTAGAAGCATTATTTTTTGACAGATAATTATCATCCAACGCTGGAGATAGACAGGTTTTAAAAACTCTGTCCATGAAAAATCTATTTTAACTCATAAATTTAGATGAAATTCTAAAAAAAATTTTAGTTTTTTTTATCGAAAAAATCGGGTCTAAAACCTCGCTTTTTAAGGCGAAAAGTTTTTGGAGCGTGGCATGAATTCCCGTTACAAAAACGTACTCCTGCCTTCGTTAAAAATAACTTTCTTTTTCTCCTTCAAGAGATGTGGCATTTTCAACTAAAATTTACTTTTTTAAATGGGACATATTCGTTGAGAATAAATGATAAAAATTCCGACCAATTCTTAAACAAAATAAATTTTAATAGGGTACGAATATCATTAAAGAAAGAAGTCCGAGTTACTAATAGCTCACGAATCTTTTGATAGGTGTAATTAACTAAATCCAAAACAGTATGAAATAAAAAAGATAGTAAATTCAAAGACAATAAGAACTCGCACAAATGATTCTGACCATGACCAAAGTTATGCTCTAAATTATAACCGTGATTTTTAAGAACGTTATTGCCTTCTAACTCCCTAACTCCCCACCATTGATGCTTTTCTTTTGTTGAACGTAGCTCTGAAAATCGGCGAGGGTCAGTTCATCTAACCACTGATGTCGCTCGGCGGTGTAATCGCCATGGCCGACTTCCAATTGTTGCAGGAAGCGGAGCATTCCCACCACCCCTAAAGAGTCAACTAAAGCTTGATATCCTTGTTTTCTCAGTTCAGCTAATTTCATTGCCATCCTCCTTTGACACTCCCATCGCTAAAAGCGAGGGATTCTCTACCATTACGTTAATTGAATCTCTATATTGTTGAGCTTTTCGCAGCAGCCTGTCATCGGTGGTCAGGAAAATATCAGCGCCCCCCGCTTCAGCAAAAGCCAGATGTAAGGCATCATAGAACTTAAAACCCAGTTGGGAGGTACGGAGTAGGGGCAATTCATGAATTGCCCCTACTGGCGATAGGCCTTTCCCTCGATACCATCCAACGGGCAGCTTCTATAGTAGCTTCTTGCCAAAATTCGGCATCAGTAGCGGCTATATCTGAATAATCTATATCAGAATCTTTCATCTGATCAAGGATATTTAATTGTTCCTCTCTCGACATATTCATAGTAAATAATCACCTAAGTAGGTAGGCGTTAAAAATCATCAGATCCCCCCGCCTATCGGCACCCCCCTTATCAAGGGGGGCAGGGGGGATCGAACCTAAAATCCATTTTTAATTTAATTATAACCAGCTACTTAACAATATTAGCGAAATTTTGAACCCTATTACCGAATCTGACACACCGCGCCACAATCCCTCACGGAAGGCGATCGGTCGCCTGAGAAGCAGTAAAACATGGGAAAATACCTGAAACTTCTTCCCCTGTGAATCCCTAAGCTAGGGAGAAGAATATAAAGATTTATTAAATTGTAGCTTAGGATACAGTGCGGGGGTGGGTAATGTGTATCCTTTTGTCATCTCCTTTTGGCGCTGGGTTGAAGTGTTGCTTGACCTGAGCTACAAAGTCTCTTAAAACCCGCTGACCTAAAACCATCAATTTTTCAGATAATATGCCTAAAAATACAATATCGTTCACCCTTGCCACTATAGCAATGCCCATAGCCTTATATACAGTTGGTCTTTTTGAGCCTGCAAAAGCGGGAATTATTCGAGTTGACACACAATATGAATTTAAGGGAACTGGCATCATTATTAATGAATCAACATTGCAGCTAAAAAATAAATTTACATATACTTGTCCTTTATGCGGCGATACAAAAAAAATAACAATGCCTAGTGTAGAAATTGTTAAAAGAATAGCTGATATATTTCCAAATTTCGTTAACATATATCCTCTAACAATAGATATACCACAAAACCCTATTCTAAGTTCTCAACCTATCGACTTCTTTTATGTTTTAGCTACAGATATAGGAGGAGGTGTCGGCCCTCTTCCTAATGATTTTGCTTTGACAGATTCTTCCCTGTTTGGACCCGGTACAGGTATTGAATATAAGGCTGAAATTAGTCCGATTAATGATTTAGGTAACTTACCCACTTCTTCAACAAATAACCTAGAAATTCAATGGGATTTATCTCAAGTGTCACAGTCTACTGGTAATTTCTTCTTAGCTAAAACTACCATACCTTTCTGTGATGCTTGTTGTAAAATTCCAGAACCCTCTACCATCCTCAGTCTCCTCGCCCTCGGCACACTCGGCGCAGCCTCAACCCTCAAACGCAAACTAAAACCCTCCCAATCCACTGAAAAAGAAACTACAAAAGTCTCCTAAAATCCCCCATAAAACCCCACAAAAACCCCTTCATTAATTGCAGGGGTTTTTGTCATAGGAGCCAGTTGTCGATCGTTAGGAGAATTGAGATTGATTGTATATACCCCAAAATAGTCCTACTGTTCACTAATTTTACTTTCAGCGAGAATTTCTTGGAGGACGGGGGATAAATTGCTAGTTAAACGGCCGGCTCGAATAAATTCAGCGTAGGTATCAGCTTCGATATCTAGGAGGGTTTCCCGAAGTTGTTCCATTGTTAATAGCTGTAATTGGGGATAACTATCGTTGAGAGATTGTATTTCCGCTTCTACAGTCTTTAACTTTTCTTTGACGAGATGCTGCTCATAACTAAAGAATTCTGGGGCAACATCGGGAGATTTATCTAACTTAGAAAGATAGTCTAAAACTCTTTTTAAAGCTACCCGTCGGGCTAAAAGTTCCGCATAGTTTTCTCGAATTGGTTGATCACCGATCAGGTCTAATCTCGATAGGAAAGTTTGAATAGTTAATCCCTGAACCAAAAGGGTAAAGAGAACAACTCCGAAGACGATATCGATGATATCCTGACGATTGGGAAAAATAACCGGCACACTTAAAGCTAGGGCAATAGAAACGGAACCGCGCAAACCTCCCCACCATAAAACCGTTTTTTCCCGCCAATTAATTTTAGTTTCCATCAAGGCATTACTAACAGTTGCCAAAGCAAAGGTAGCCAGAAAACGGGCCGCTACCACAGCGGCGATCGTGATAAAAATTAAATTGAGATTATCGGCTAAACTGGAGAGACGAATCTGATCGCCGATGAGGAGAAAAACGATCGAATTGACAAAAAAAGCGAGAAACTCCCAGAATTGCGTGACTAATAGGCGGGTACGGGGACTCATACTAATTCTAGAGCCAAAATTACCTAAAATAATCCCCGTAGTCACCACTCCGATTACCCCCGAACCCCCGAACTCCTCGGTTAATAGATAAGCACCGTAGGCGGACACAAGAGTTAAAGACTGTTCCACTAGGGGTAAATCGAGACGTTGAGTCAGATAGGAAATACCAAAACCCACTAAACAACCCACTGCCACCCCGATACCGATAAAAGCGGCAATCCGGCTAATGGTTGTCTCTAAGGATAGACCACTAGCACCGAGGGGAATTTCCACCAAAAGAGCGAAAGCGACGACAGCGACCCCATCATTAAATAAGCTTTCCCCTTCCAAAAGCACGGTGAGGTTTTTACTGGCCCCTAATTCGCGAAAAAGAGCGACAACAGCAACGGGATCCGTAGAAGAAAGGCTCGCACCCACTAATAAGGCCGTAAATAGGGGTAAATTGGTCAATTCATCCAGGGTAAAACCAACCCCGAAAATCGAGATAATTACGCCGACAATAGCGAAAAGACTGACGGGAATCCAATTATCCTTCAGATCTCGCCAGCGCGTATTCCAAGCGGCTTCAAATAGCAAAGGGGGCAGAAAAATTTCTAGAATCAGTTCGGGGGATAGGTTCACCAGACGGATATCGATGAAAGCTAAACCTAAACCGACTATCACTAACAATAGGGTGTAAGGAATTTGGCGAAACCAGCTAAAAATCCTCGAAACCGTGGCCACACTCAGGGAAACGGACAAAACAATTAGAAATTGTTCTAAATTTTGCTTAATGACTTCATCGGTAGCGGATTCTAAACTCATTGGCTGGGAGGCAATCGGTGAGCGGACGTGCAAGAAAAGAACAATCTAAATTATTTGACATCCTCGCCGCCGTAAAACGGACGGCGATTCCCAAACCTCACGATTTGGGTTTCTGCTTCTTTCCCGAAGGATTTTTCGCACCTGCCTTCACAGATTTACTCTGTTCTGGTCTTATGGTCGCTCCACAGACTGACACCGCAAGCCCTGCGGCCAAAATATTTTTACTGGCGTTAATGTCTCGGTCATGGTGAGTCCCACAGTTCGGACAGTCCCACTCTCGAACATTTAACGGCAGCTTTTTCACAATATACCCACAATTACTGCACCGTTTAGAACTGGGAAAACATCTATCTATTTCGATGTAATTTTTCCCGTACCAACGGCATTTATAGGCTAATTGTCGGGTGATTTCTCCCCAGCTTACATCAGATATTGCCTGAGATAATTTCGGGTTTTTGACCATATTCTTAACGGCTAAATTCTCAACCACAATCGTTTGGTTTTCACGAACTAATTGAGTGGTTAGCTTGTGTAAATGGTCTTTTCTGCTATCAGTAATTTGAGCGTGAATTCTGGCTACTTTGATTCTTGCCTTTTCCCGATTTTTTGAGCCTTTCTGTTTTCGAGAAAGACTTTTAGATGCTCTTCGCAGTCTCCGATAATACTTTTTAAAATGCTCAGGATTAGATACCTTGTCACCATCGCTGGTAATCACGAGGCTACTAATTCCTAAGTCAATTCCAATGGCTTTATCTGTTACTGGTAATGGCTTAATCGTTGGGTCATCAAATCTTATTGAAATATGCCAACGTCCAGAAGGATGTAATCTGACTGTTACTGTGCTTGGTTCACAGCTTTCTGGTATTTGTCTTGACCATCGAATAGGTAAAGGTTCTGTGCATTTAGCTAAATAGATTTGTCTGTCTTTAAATTTAAAAGCAGATTTGGTAAATTCGGCACTTCCTCCCTGATGTTTTTTCTTAAAGTTAGGATACTT
>NZ_JADBSZ010000266.1:0-10659 GCF_020246425.1 Microcystis sp. M079S1 | reverse complement strand
AGGGACACAGAAACGAGCAGTAGAAGAATTAGTGCAATTGCCTGAAGGTAATCCTTTCCAAGAGAATTTACTGGAAATTCTGGCCAACTGGCGCAAGAGTTTGGAATTAAGAGATAATTTAAGTGCCGAAGAACAGGAGGAGATTATGAACCTATCACCAGCTTATTTACAACAACGAGAAGAGTGGAAACAAGAAGGGATACAAGAAGGGATACAACGAGGCAGTTTAGAAGGACAACTATCGCTGATAACCAGTCTTCTGGAAGGACGGTTTGGCCCCCTAGATGCAGAATTATCTGGTCTGGTGGAACAGATTGCCCAACTTCCTATCTCGGAACGCACCGGGTTACTTCTTTCTCTGGCCAATTTATCTCGCTCAGAACTGTTAGAAAGATTCAGGGAAAATTAAACTTTCAGTCCCAATCTCAAAAACAGACAATTAAAATTCCCGATGAACAATCATTTCCAAATCCTGAAGAACCTTAAATGTCCTGCTTATTTTGCTAGACTAAAGAAGTCCCAATTCTTGATTAGCCTGAGATAGGAAGGATTATGGTCAATCAAATCAGCATTGTCATCTCCAAGAATCCCGACGGATATTCACTCAAATCTCCTGAATTAGCAGCAATTGATTACCAGGATAGCTCTCTAGAAGGCGTTTTAAATCGACTGAAAGATGCCCTGGAAACTCATCTGATGGCTTCTGATATATCTCAAGAGGAGACTGGAGAATCAATTTTAAAGATAGTTGATAGGTTGAATCTGAACTTCCCTGAAGAAGAACTTGAGCCGCTTCCATCTGACGGTGCAGAAGAGCATGACCATTATCTTTATGGGAGTCCCAAGAAAAGGCAATGAAACAAATTTTTGCCGACACTTTCTACTGGGTTGCTTTAATCAATCCCCAAGATAATTGGCATCAACGAGCCAGAGAAGTTACGTCCAGTCTCAAAAACGTTAAACTTGTGACGACGGATGAAGTTTTGGTAGAGCTACTGAATTTTATGTCAGTCCGGGGAGCAAATCGGAAGCGGCGTACTGTCGAATTTATCGATGATCTGCTCCAGAATCCCCGCCTTCAAGTCATTCCGCAAAACCGAGAATCATTCCTGCAAGGCTTCGAGTTATACCGCCGCCGTCCAGACAAAGAATATAGCCTGACAGATTGTATTTCAATGACGGTCATGCAGCGCTTAAAAATCAGTCAAGTGTTAACTCACGATAATCATTTTCAGCAAGAGGGTTTCATAATTCTATTTGAATAACAGAGGGAAAATTAAACTTTCAATCCCCCTAAGCTAGGAAAAACTATCCCCAAATAGAAAACGGGTTTCTCGGAGAAACCCGTTTTCTGTGCGTTACTCAACGGATTTAGTATGACAACTGATAAAAACCCCTCCAATTAATGAAGGGGAATTGTCGGATTTATTGATGGTATTAGGAGACTTTTGTGGTTTCTTTTTCTGTCGATTTGGATGATTTGAATTGGCGCTTGAGGGTTGAGGCTGCGCCGAGTGTGCCGAGGGCTAGTATGCTTAGGATGGAGGAGGGTTCGGGGACTGATTCAGCATTACTCACCACAGTGACATTATCTAAAGCTGGACCCCAAAATCCTGAGTTGTCAAGACTTGAGAATGTTAGAGTTGTCTGATTACCAGTGGCTTGAAAACTTAATTCGTGTAGTTGCCATTGAAGATCTAAGTGGTCAGATGCGGATGTTGAAAAAATTTGGTTAACTGCTGCAACTTGAACACTAACTTGACGAGGATTAGGAAAAGAAGGATTAGTCGCACTCAAGTCTGGTCCCGCTAGAGAGAAACTTAAAGTATAGAATTGTCCAATAATTGTAGAAAAAGTTTGAGATAAAGTTCCACTACTTCCCCCATCAAGATTTAAATCTATAATTAAATCTCCCTCGATTGGAAATTTCATGTCATTACTGTTGTGCCAATCAACGCCTGCACCACCTATTGTCCATCCTGTAAGAGCAGAACTTCCCTGACTTAGTCGTGCAAAATTAGGATCTACAACATTAGAGTCATAATCTCCTTCTTCAAAAGAACCATTGATAATCAGATTAACTGCTGAAGCAGGTGATACAAAACTAACAGTAAAGAGAATCGAACTGCTTATTCCAAGAGCTATAGTGGTTACTTGAGAACATGACTTAAGTTCCATTATACTTCCCCCAACAATTTTGTTTTAAATGCGATCGCCTCCCTCGCGGCTAGATCAAGCAACAACCCAACCCAACCCCAAAAGGAGATAGCAAAACAATACACATTCCCCCCCCAGAACTGTATCCTAAGCTACATTTTTATAAATATTTACATTCCTCTCCGTCAGGCTTCTTTGGCAACGTTAAGAGCGATCGCCTTCTATCTTTTAGTAGTCAATAATGCCGATGACAAGAGCTAAGTTAAGATTGAAGGGCATTCAGTTGTTAATTCGTGTAATTCTTGAGTAGGGCGAAAATATGACGACACTACTTGTACAAGCGACCTCTGCTCCTCTGATGATTGATCTTCCTTGGATTATGCCGATGACGGAGGAGCAATTTTATGAATTTTGTTTAGCCAATCGAGATTTACGCATTGAACGCAGTGCTAGTGGAGAAGTGATCGTTATGCCTCCTGCTTTTTCAGATACGGGTAATCGCAATTTTAATATAGCTCTGCAACTGGGGAACTGGTCAGAACTAGATGGGACGGGGCTTGGGTTTGATTCCAGTGCGGGTTTTACGCTGCCCAATGGCGCGACTCGTTCACCCGATGCTGCTTGGATTAAATTAGAACGCTGGAATGCTTTAACAGAAAAACAAAAAGCCTCTTTTGCCCCCATCTGTCCCGATTTTGTCATTGAATTGCGTTCTGCTAGTGATACAGTATCCAGTTTGCAGAAAAAGATGGAAGAATATATTGCCAATGGTACTTTATTGGGTTGGTTAATAGATCGCCAAAATCGCCAAGTCTATATTTATCGTCCCCATCGAGAACCGGAGATTTTAAATGCTCCTGAAACCATTAGTGGTGATCCAGAATTGCCGGGGTTTGTATTAGTAATGGCTAAGATTTGGTAAATGCGATCGCTGCGGACTCCTGTTATGAATTATGAATTATGAATTGGGGAAGTGGGGAGTGGGTTTTTAAAGTTGGATTGGGAGTTAATCATACTGTTAAAAAATGATTTAGTATCAGGGGCGACCGGGATTTTCCCACAACTCGATCGAATGTGCTATCATTCTGGGCAAATAGAGTAAGTCAGCCTAATTCAACCGTGGTCTGTTGAAGCGGAGGAACCGAATTTGGGGCGAATTTCAGTCAATGAAAAGGACATCTCTCAGTCCTAGCCCGTCAGCTAACTTCGTCGGCATTGGGGGAAGACTGAAGAGAAACAGAATAGGAGATATTCCTGCAAATATTCTGGCTCTTTCAGGATTCTTGGTTGGTACTGCTCATTATCTGGACCTCGATCCTTATATAAGGGTAAATAACATGAATATTGCGGCTATTTTAGTCGCTGGGCGTGCCACAGGCAGGCAAGCGAAAGCTTGGCTGTTTAAGGATGTGGTACTGTATCCGGCGATGGGTTTTATCGGTCTGATTACCCTCTGGTGGATGATTGCGACTTTCCGAAGTGAATTGATGCCCAATCCTTGGCAGGCCTTGACTAGCAATCTCGATTATATTCTCCATCCCTTCTATCGTCGCGGTCCGGGCAATCTCGGCATCGGTTGGCTATTGCTGGCCAGTTTGCGACGCGTCTTAATCGGTTTTCTGTTGGGAGCATTAGTGGCTATTCCGGTCGGGTTTCTCATCGGGCTATCCCGGCCAGCTATGCTCATCCTCAATCCGATCATTCAAATTCTACGCCCCGTTTCCCCCCTAGCTTGGCTACCTATCTCTCTAGCCATGTTTGGAGTCGCGGAACCCTCGGCCATTTTTGTGATTTTTATCACCTCCCTCTGGTCAACCATGATTAATACAGCCCTAGGAGTCGGTAGTGTACCCAAAGACTATATCGATGTGGCCAGAGTCCTAGAAATGCCCAAATATCGCCAGATTTTTAAAATTATCCTCCCCGCTAGTTTGCCTTACATTTTTACGGGATTGCGCTTAAGTTTAGGAATTGCTTGGCTAGTCATCGTAGCCGTGGAAATGTTAACCGGAGGTGTGGGAATCGGGTTTTTTCTCTGGGATGAGTGGAATCGCTTAAACCTTAGTTCCGTCTTTCTGGCGGTGATTGTCATCGGCGTTACCGGTTTAATCCTCGATTACCTAATTAGCCGTTTACAAGTCCTTGTCACCCATCGTCCCGCTAAACCGGGCAGTTAATACCATGATTCCCCCCATATCTAGACGTACCTTCCTTCAGGGATTGGGGACGACTTTGGTTACTGGTAGCCTGACTGCCTGTACTATCAATGCCAGTCGCAACCCGACGGGATTAACCGAGGCAGCCCTAGCCGTAACCCCGATTATCGATCCGAAAACCCTAGAAAAACCTCACCTCACCGTGGGATATGTCCCCGTCAATGATTGCGCCCCCTTCGCCGTCGCCTGGGAAAAAGGCTTTTTTCGTAAGTATGGACTGAATGTCACCCTCAGTCGGGAAGCAAGTTGGGCGAATTCCCGTGATGGGATTATCTTCGGACGCTTGGACGCTTCTCCCGTGGTCTCCGGGGCGATTACCAATGCGAGGACGGGGGCAGAAGGGGCGCGGGTTGCCCCTCTGTGTGGGGCGATGACTATTCATCGTCACGGCAACGCTATGACCATGAATCGGCCGATGTGGGATTTTGGCCTTCGACCTTGGCAAGAGTATAATGGCGATCTTGAGCAAGCGGGACGGCAACTGCAAGCCTATTTCCAGAGTATCCCCCCGGAAGAGCGCATCTGGGCGGTGGTCTTGAGTTCCTCCATCTATGAATACTTCCTGCGTTACCTGACGGCATCGATGGGCATTAATCCGATCGAAGAATTTCGTCTTTTGATTATTCCGCCGCCGCAGATGGTCAACAATATGCGTATTGGCACAATGCAGGCTTATATGGTGGCCGAACCCTGGAACACTAGGGCGATTAGGGGTAACGAAGGGGTCGGTTTTACCTTTGCCCAGGGACGGGAAATCTGGCAAGGACACCCCGATCGCATTCTAGCGGTGATGGAGTCTTTTATCGAAGAAAACCCGAAAACCTATCGCTCTTTAGTCAAAGCGATGATTGAAGCTTGTCAGTATTGCGATCGACCTGAAAATCGAGAGGAAGTAGCGACGATCATTTCCGGGCGCTCGTTTACAGGGGCAAAACCACAATTTACCCGCCCCGGCATCGTTGGGGATTACAACTATGGCGGTTTCGATGATCGAAAACGTCTGGTTGAGGATCTAGCGACGACAATTTTTTTCGCCATGCCGAAAGATATTGCCAAGGCCGATCACGATCATTCTACCTTTCTCTGGCAATCCGAAAGTCTTTGGTTAATCACCCAGGCCGCTCGCTGGGGACAGATTGCTGAAATACCCAAAAATGCGGAAGAAGTAGCTAAAAAAGCTTGGAAAACCGATTTATACCGTCAAATCGCCGACGATATGGGTATTGTTTGTCCCAGCGAGGATTATTACGTCGTACCGCCGGGGGCTTTTATCGATCAAAAAGCTTTTGATCCTAGCGATCTCGTCGGTTATCTCAACAGTTTTGAAATTCGCGCCAATTCACCTCAATTCTTTTATTTGCAGGGATAATTCATTATTATGACCCAATTCTCCTCTGTTCCTAACCCGCTCTCAAGTTCCTTTTCCGGGGAAGAATTTTTAGAGATTAAAAATATCGTTAAAGCTTATCCTAAGGCTGATGGCAGCAATTTTGTTGTCCTTGATGGGGTCAATCTGACTATTAGTTCCCAGGAATACATTTCGGTGATCGGTCATTCCGGTTGCGGCAAATCGACGCTTTTAAAAATTATCGCCGGTTTAGAACAAGCCTCCTCGGGACAGGTCACTTTAGAAGGAAAATTAATTCGTAAACCGGGGGCTGACCGCATGATGGTTTTTCAGCATTATTCTCTTTTGCCCTGGTTGACAGTGCGAGAAAATATTCGCTTGGCGGTGGATGAAGTTCTTAAAAGTGCTAGTAAAGTTGAAAAAAATAGCCTTGTTAATGAACATTTAGCTATGGTGCATTTAACGGCCGCTGCCGATAAATATCCCGAAGAAATCTCTGGCGGAATGAAGCAGCGGGTGGGCATCGCTCGCGCTTTGGTAACTCGACCGAAAATGCTATTAATGGATGAACCTTTTGGGGCTTTAGATGCTTTAACTAAGCGAAAATTACAACAGGAAGTGCTGAAAATTTGGGAGAGTCACCGGCAAGCGGTGATTATGATTACCCATGATGTAGATGAGGCAATTTTCATGTCCGATCGCATTGTTTTAATGACCAATGGACCCCATGCTAATATCGGTGAGATTTTAACAGTGCCTTTTCCCCATCCCCGGGATCGTCACGCCATGCGAGAAACTCAAGAATATTATGATTTAAGAAATCATGCTCTCGATTTTCTAGAGCGTTATTTTACAGCCGATGAATAGGCGGTGAACAAGTCAGATAATATCTGTAGGGGCGAAGCATTCGGATAGGAAATCTACGGTTTCAGCGATAGGTTATTGCCCGAATGCTTCGCCCTTTTTCTATTAAGATTGGGTCAGGGTAGCCAATTCTAAGGCTAAAGGATCAACCCGGCGTAAATTTGCCCCTAATGCTCCTAATTTACCCTCTAAATTATCGTAACCTCGATCGAGGTGATGGAGTCCCTGCACAATAGTAGTCCCCTGGGCTGCTAATCCTGCTACCACCAAAGCTGCCGAAGCGCGTAGATCCGTGGCCATCACCGGAGCCCCGGAGAGGAAAGGCACACCGCGCACTAAAGCCACATTTCCTTTGACCTTGATATCTGCTCCCAGACGCTTTAATTCCGCCACATGACGCAGACGATTTTCAAAAACCGTCTCATTAACCACGCTACTGCCCTCGGCTAAAGTTAATAGAGCCATAAATTGGGCCTGCATATCCGTGGGAAACCCGGGATAGGGCAGGGTTTCCATATCGGTGGCTTTTAAGTCCCTAGGGATAATCCGGAGACGATTGGGACCATCTTCCACTACTTCTGGACCGATTTCGTGCAGTTTAGCAATTACCGAAGCTAAATGGCTGGGAATCACGGGATAAAGACTAATTTCCGAGCGGGTAATCGCCCCGGCTATCAGTAAAGTCCCGGCTTCAATGCGATCGGGAATGATATTATAATCGGTACTGTGCAGACGGGAAACTCCCTCAATAACAATTGTATTGGTCCCAGCACCGCGAATTTTTGCCCCCATGGAAACACAAAAATTGGCTAAATCAATCACCTCTGGCTCCTGGGCCGCATTACCGAGAATGGTTTCTCCGAACGCTAAAGTCGCCGCCATCATTAAGGTTTCCGTCGCTCCCACACTGGGATAATCCAGATAAATATTCGCCCCTTTCAGACGACCATTACCCTTAACGCGGGCGTGTACCATGCCGCCATCAATTAATACATCTGCACCCATTGACTGTAGGCCTCTAACGTGCAAATCCACTGGTCTGGCCCCAATGGCGCAGCCGCCGGGGAGGGGAACTTTTGCTTCTCCTAAACGGGCTAAAATCGGTCCAATGGCAAAAAAACTGGCTCGCAACTGGGAGACGAGATCGTAGGGTGCTTGAGCTTGTTTGAGGTCTCTGCCATCAATCTCTAGTCTATCTCCGGTGCGACTGACTTGCACGCCCAAAGCCGAGAGAATTTGACTCATCCGCTCGATATCGGCCAGGGCAGGTACATTACTAATCTGGCACTCGTCGGAGCAGAGTAAAGCTCCCGCCATAATCACTAGAGCGGCATTTTTGGCACCACTGATCTTGACTTCACCCTTGAGAGAGTGACGACCTTGAATTTCTAAATAGGGATGCTCGGTATCGATGGTCATAGGATGATTCATTTATCTTGGTTGGCAGTCTTGGCTAAGGAGAGCTTCGGCAAAATGACACTGCATTTTATCAGATTTTTGAGGAAATTATTGGTGATTCTACCCCGAAAAGCGATTTTTGTCTTAATTATCTCAACTATCTTGACTTATGGATTGTCCGATAGTATAGTAGGAGATTGTGAAAGAAAAATGCGGAACTGGCGGAATTGGTAGACGCGCTAGATTCAGGTTCTAGTGTCTGCAAAGACTTTCGGGTTCAAGTCCCGAGTTCCGCATTATCTCCCTCAAAACGTAGTTATTTAGGGCAGCCCTAGCGGGGTAAAAAATCCGACTGGCTATGATTAGCAGTGTTCAAAACCCTTTAATCAAGCAAATTCGCAAGCTACACCGCACTAGAGAGCGACAGGAGCAGAATTTGTCCTTAATTGAGGGAACGCACTTACTAGAGACGGCTTTAGCTGTGAATTGTTCCCTAGAGACGGTTTGTTATACTGAAAAGTGGCAGCAAAGACAGGGACAATTAGCAGAGAAGCTTCAAAATCAGGCGAAACGAGTCGAGATAGTTTCCCCGGAAGTCCTCGCTTCCCTAGCAACAACGGTTAATCCCGATGGTGTGATTGCCACTATTTCCCGTGATCACCTTCATCCAGTCCCCCAAAATCCGCTACAATTGGGCTTAGTTTTGGAAAGATTGCAGGATCCAGGCAATCTCGGCACTATTATCCGCACTGCTGTGGCTACGGAAGTACAGGGTATCTGGTTAAGTCTCGATAGCGTCGAAATCGATAACCCCAAAGTGATCCGCAGTTCCGCCGGGGAATGGTTTCGATCGCCCCTAGTGGTAGAATCGGATTTATCCGCTTTAGTGAAAAAATATCAAGCACAGGGGGTAAAAGCGATTGCGACTTTACCCACAGCCACCAAAAACCATTGGGAGATTGATTTTACCCGTCCGACTTTAATATTATTAGGCAATGAAGGAGCCGGTTTATCGCCCCAATTAGCGACTTTAGCCGATGAAACGGTGAAAATTCCCCTCTTTGGTGGTGTGGAATCTTTAAATGTTGCGATCGCTACTGCTGTCATCCTCTACGAAGCTAGAAGACAATTATCCTACAGTAGGGTGGATTAGCGTCAGCGTAATCCACCGTTAAACCAGACAAGAATTAGAGATTTATGTATTCTCGTTTTCTGTCTCCCAATTTAAATCATCTAGCATCTTCAACAATAAATCGATGAATACGATAATTGCTCCACCCTCCTCTGGTTTAGGATCGATGAATCGATGCGCGTAAGGGTTACGAAAAAGCTTCATTGTACCCGAATATAAATCACGGTATGCCTCTAATTCTTCTGATGGAAGCTGATCTTTTTGTACAGATTTATTGCTTCCAAAAATTAGGTTAACAATACCATTACCCGTGGCTTTTTGATTAATATTATCTATATTTCCCAGTTTCCTCATGCGGTCTTCTAAAACCACTGTCGCATTGCGAATCGCAGTATCCCACGCTTTTGGATTATCTCCACCCGCACTCACAGAAAAACGGACTCTCTCCCATAGTTCGGAGTCTAAATGTTCAACTTCAGTCAAGGGAATTAGATGAGGAATAGCCGAGCGATTGGGTTCAGCAAAGTTAGAATCAACCGCTTCATAAGCTTTTCCTGTTAGAGCGCCCTTGTATTGAACGGACTTCGAGTCTTTTTTTTGCCATTTAACATAATCATATTCTTCTAATATATCGAAGGTTGCGAATTCGACATAAGGAGTGCTATCAAAACCATTGTAATCTACCCAAAGATGACTGTTAACAGTCGGACAGTAGTACCAAATACTGTCCTCTTTAAGATGATCAGCCCGTACTTCTTTAACTATCCATCGCAAAAGGTTTTTTTGTTTTTCTGTTAGACTCATATTTACACCTCCAAAAATAATTAACAGTACCATTATACTATGTAGGTTTGATTTTCGTAACGGGAATTTGCTAAAACCGACATCTATATAGGGTCTGCTGAAAAAGTACGGGCGAAGCATTCGGATAGAAAATCTACGGTTTCACCGATAGGTTATTGCCCGAATGCTTCGCCCCTACAGGACACGGGCCGATGAAGACGCAAGGTTTTGAACGAAGATTCTCTCAAAATCTTGCACCTGTGAGAGCAAAACAGAACCCTAAAACCCTTACCTCGTCTATATTTCACATTTATTCAGCAAGCCCTATATAAATCCCTCGGATAGGTGAAACTGTTTCTATGAATAGTGAAATTTGATACAGTCAACCAATTTTTTACACTTCCGTTTTTTTGGCAAGTTTTGGCGGAATTTGCTCGGCTGTTAAGGTGACAATTTGGCCATCTTTGAAAATGCTGATAGACTCTCCTAAGAGGCGGTGTCTCTCAATTGCTTCTGCGATTGCGACTCTAACACCTGTATCGATTCGTTCCGATAATTTATCAGGAATTGGCTCAGTCATGGGCTGCCTCGGTTATTTGTTGCCAGATAGAGGAGTCATAGATATTGACATCCTCGCCGCCCTAAAAGTGCGGCGATTCCTAAACCTCACGATTTAAGTTTCTGCTTCCACCACCGTCGCATACCACAGTTAAAAAACCATGTACTGTCTTACACAGAGTCCACAGACTTTCGCCCCATTT
>NZ_JADBSZ010000265.1:0-3817 GCF_020246425.1 Microcystis sp. M079S1 | reverse complement strand
GATCACCCTAAGTAGGGGGAGAGCCTTCGAGAGCCCCCTTCCTCTTAGGGACTTGCGCTTTGATAATATGCCATCTGGCTGGTCTGATTCTTCTACAGAGCGATTTCCTGGCTGGGATATTATTCCCACGCAAGTCCCTAAATAGCAGTTTCCTACTGTCTTTTCACTGTTCACTGTTTACTGTTTACTGATCACTGATTATTGACTAGGATATATGGGCGATCGAGTCTCTGGTAAGTCATACTAGAGAATAGGAGAGAGTTGGTCTAGAGGTTGCGGGATCATTTTATCAATGATTCCGAGGAAAGTCCGAACTCCCTAAAGACCACACTTGCTGGATAACGTCCAGTGCGCGCGAGCGTGAGGATAGTGCCACAGAAAAATACCGCCCCCTTTTTTCAGTAATCAGTACACAGTAATCAGTAACGAAAGTAAATTCACTGATAACTTTCCACTGATAACTGATAACTGATAACTGATTGGGGGTAAGGGTGCAAAGGTGCGGTAAGAGCGCACCAGCAGTATCGAGAGGTACTGGCTCGGTAAACCCCGGTGGGGAGCAAGGTGGAGGGACAAAGGTTGGTCTTTTTCCTGTCCCGTTCTTAGGAACCGCTTGAGGTAATTGGTGACAATTATCCCAGATAGATAACCTCTATTCCAACAAAGGTAAAAGCGATTTTACTGCTGTTGGGAAATACAGAATTCGGCTTATGTCTGACTCTCTCCTTTATCAGTTATCAGTTATCAGTGATCAGTAATCAGTATTCTCCGAGTCAGTATTCAGGAGATAGGAGATTGCTTTGATTTATTCTCCCCATCTCCCCCCGCAACGCGCACGAAGTGGTCTCCCCACACCCCACTTCCCCACACCCCACACCCCACACCCCTTCTTCCCGCTCCCATGTCCTTAAGTGATCCGCGTCGCCAAAAACAATTAAAAACCCTAGTGGAAAAGCTGGGTTTATCGGCTGATGTCCCCGTCAGGTGGGATTTATTAGATTTAGCTCTAACTCATCCCAGTATTTCCCGTGATAATAATTATGAACAATTGGAATTTGTAGGCGATTCTGTGGTAAGACTCGTGGCGGCGGAGGTATTGTTAGAAACCTATCCAGAGGAACTCGTGGGGGAATTTGCCGCCCTGCGATCGATGATGGTTAGCGATCGCACTCTGGCGGAATTTGCGGATCGCTACGGTTTCGAGCGTTATTTGTTGGTATCAAGTAGTACGAGTATCGATCAAGCGGGGAGAATTTCGCGACTAGCAGACGCTTTTGAGGCGGTTTTGGGAGCATTATATCTTAGTACACAGACTATGGTTTTAGTGCGTTCTTGGCTAGATGAACCACTAAGGGAAAAAGCTGCCGAAATTCGTCGAGATCCGGCGCGACAGAATTATAAGGATGCCTTGCAGGAGTGGACACAAGCAACATACAAAAAACTGCCGCAATATTTAGTAAAAGAAATCAATGGCTTAGATCAAGAACGTTTTTGTGCGGAAGTGTGGTTAAATGAGCAGAAATTAGGAGTGGGAACTGGCAGAAGCAAAAAAGCAGCGGAACAGGCAGCGGCTAAATCAGCTTTTCTAGAAGTGGTTAAAGGCTAAATGAAGATATTTTTGCCTAACGGACGAATTGCCAGAGGCGAATTTTAAAATCATAATTACCACTAGCCAAATACTGCCCATCGGGACTAAAAGCCAGGGATTCCACCCAGTCGGAATTATTATCAAACCAAGCTAACTGTTTACCCGTCGTCACATCCCATAAACGCACACCGTCATTACTGGCACTAGCGAGAATTTGTCCGTTAGGATGGAGTGCCAGGGAGCGAATTCGGGCTGTATGACCGATGAGGGTAAATAATAACTTATTATTGCTCGTATCCCAGATTTTAATCGTGCGGTCTAAACTACCCGTAATTAAATTTTTACCGTCGGGACTGTATAAAAGCTTGCTAACCGCTTGGGGATGGGCGGAAAATTTCGATAAAAATTTGCCCTCGCGGATGTCCCAAAAATGTACCTCACCGTTTTCATGACCACTGGCAAGGGTGACACCATCGGATTTCACCCCTAGGGAATAAACAAAATTACCCACCCAATTTAAACGATAGAGGGGACGGCGGGGAGGTTGCACTGTCCAGAGGCGAATTCCTTCCAAACCACCACTAATTAACGTTTTACCATCGGGAGTAACCGTAAGGGCGAGGACAGTATTACCGTGTTCGAGGGCAATTCCTAAATACTTGCCTTCCACCAGATTCCAAAAATTAATCGAACCATCTAAACCGCTACTAACTAATAATCTTTCGTTGGGACTAATGGCTAAAGCTTTGACGCTGGTTCTTTGGGCGCGAGTTTGGGAAACTTTCTGACCTGTTTTTACTGACCAAATTCTCAGGAGAGGATCGCTATCACTACCACCAGCGAGAACCAATTGGTTATCGGGACTGAAAATCACAGCATTAGGGGTGGATTGTTGCCCTTCTAAGGTTTTAGCGAGGGTAAGTCTGCCTAAACCTTCTACTAGGATAGTTTCTGGGTTTTTTTCGCCACTTTCAGCCGCGGGTTTAGCGGGGGCAATGGGACTTTGGGCCTGACTAAGCTGATGTTCTCCGATTGTCAGCGTGGTTAAGACACTGACTACAATTGCCCCGACAAGTTTCTCCCCACCCGTAAATCGGAATTTCATAAATTTAGTTGAATATTAACAAATGAACGGTGCTATAGATTCTAGCCTTTGAGGGGATTGATTGCCAAGCAAGGTGAGATTTTTGAGCTAAGAAGGTCGATTTTTTTCGTTTTTCAGGGTTGGTAAAGCCACTTGACCCGATTGGGGCGGTAAATAATATCTTGCTGCTTCTTCTTTGTTGATTACCTTGCTTTTTTGGCTCTGTTGCCACCTGGCGAATATAGCGATCGCCATAATCGTTGCCCCTAAAGATAGCAGTGTCCATCTTTGTCCTAGAACCCCGATTATGACATCTACTGCCGCTGCGGTAAAGATAAAGCTAGTTATTGGTTCTTGACGGTAAGCTTTCTTGAGAAAACGCGGCCAGAGGAGATTACTCATTTTATCTATTATTTCTACGGTTTCGATAATTCCAGCTTATCCTATCATCCTGAAAAATGTTGTCGATCGAGGTGATGGGGGATTTTCAGTGAACAGTAATCAGTAATCAGTAATCAGTAATCAGTATATCTCCTGCAAAAATCAAAAATCTTCCGTTAGGTGAGGATAATCCGAGACAGGAGGAGAAAAAAGACAAGAGACAACTATTAAAACCATAAAACCTAATATTATGTCAAATTTATCTGAATTTGAGGTCTAATAAACAGTAATCAGTAATCAGTAATCAGTAATCAGTAAACAGTAATACTAAATCCGGTTATTAAAGACTGATTATTTATTCCCCCTTTTGCATGAGTGCCTTTTGCCTGTCCTGATATATAGCCTATACTCAACGGATTTAGTATAATCAGTGAACTGAAAACTCAAATCTGATTAGCTGCCCGCACATTTAAATTGCTTGTTGAGATGAGGTAAGAGGCAACAGTAAAGAGATTGGCGGAAATTCAGCTAATCTAAGGATAGGCGGTTAAAATGTGTCTTAGCTTAACTGCTATAGCAGTTATCGGAGACAAAAGTTAGTTTGCATCTAGGTTTTAAAAATCCGGTTCTTCGGTTTTTGTTATGCAATGGACGGGGGTTATAAGGGATGGAACCCTTATATAGAAAGGCATTTGGCGATTTTTGTCAATTATTTTTTATCTAGAGCGAACTAATCAATTAAGTCTCTTGCCAGATAAGGATTT
>NZ_JADBSZ010000264.1:0-4053 GCF_020246425.1 Microcystis sp. M079S1 | reverse complement strand
TAACAGAATGACCTCGCACGTCTGGAAGCGGAACCCTTCGAGATCGAAGAGCGAAAGTGCAAGGGTTTTGAGTCCCTCGGATCGATTTCTCAACGTTTGTTTCTGGCACTTTTTTGGCTAAAAAAGTGCCAAAACCGTTTTATAGTAAGGCTTTCACTGATATTCAGCCAGCCCTACCTAATTGTTTGAGTTTCTAGCTGTAGGTAGGTAAAATCTTTGCAGGAACTAGACAAAGCAGTATTTGAAGCTAACACTGCAATTCAAGCAAATTTTGTCACCCCCCCTTGCCACCCCGACGTCGGGGGGCAAGGGGGGACTATCGTGGGGCATACGAAAAGTAACGCGCAGGCGTGAGAACCACCTCTGGGTTGCATAACGCAAGGCATCTAATTTAAGTCGACTCGTTGAACCAAGAATCCCGAAGCGCTTAGTGCGATGGGAGTGTCAAACTAAAGGAGTAAAGAAACAATGCCAGAGAAAGCTTTAGAAATAAAAAGCCTAGAGAAAACCTCAGAGCCAAAAAAGTCCCAATCTTATCGCAATCAGTTCCAGCAAGAAATCTGTGCCTTGATCGAGCAGATTGACTTGCCAGATTTGCAGAAGCAGTTTATGAAAGCCCGCTGGCTCGATCAATTACTGTGGCTAGAAGGCCGGTCCCAGACAAGCCGCAACCAATACTATTTTCTCCGACTGATCACAATTATCGGGGGGGTGATCGTTCCGGCCTTGGTAAGTCTGAACATCAACGCCAATGATGTCCAAGTAGTGGTCGGTTGGCTCGCCTTTGGCTTGAGTCAGGTGGTGGCTATCAGTGCTGCCGTTGAAGAGTTCTTTCATTATGGCGAACGCTACCGCCACTATCGCAACACGGCCGAGGCGATGAAAATTGAGGGCTGGCAATTTTTCCAGTTGAGTGGTTCTTATCGCCATGCCCAAAATCACGCCGAAGTCTATCCTGATTTTGCTCAACGGGTAGAAAGCATCATCCAGCGCGATGTGGAAGGGTATCTCAGCGAGGTTGTACAGGAAAAAGAAAAGCCAAAACAGCCAACAGAAATAGCTAAAACACCACTTCAGTAAGCTGTGGGGCGACAAAAAGAGATTAGGGGGCGAGAATAGAGTCACACCCATCCCCAGGGAGCCTCCAAGAAAAAATTGACAAGCCGCCACTGGGTACATTTTCCCCTTGAAAATGGACGTTCGGCGAGCTCAGTCGAGCCAACGTAACCAATCCTCGCGACTATACTGCTTGTCCGGATCGAGAAGTTCGGCCGATTCCACACCCAACTCTGTTAAAATTGCCTGATGTTCAGCCTCGGTAATCGTCAACTCTAAGCCCATTTGTTCTAGGATTTCGAGGCTGTGGCCGAAGTCAGTATATCCCTGCTCCAAAGCCTCTTTTAACAAGGCTTTATAGGCTTTTAAACACTTCTGGTGGGTGAAATCCGGCAGTATCTTGGCTAACACATACACCTCATCCGCGTCCAAAGCTTCCAGCGATCGCCCATCGAGATATTTAGCCGTATCGAGACCCAGTTTACGCAACTGTTTGCGTAATCTTCCCGCTAGTCCTTCCCGTTGGTAACGGCCCGGCTCCCTTGTCCAAGTGCGATATAACCATAAACTACTCAAAACAGCCGGTAAAATATCAGCGAAATAATACCAAAATTTTGGCAAAAGATTAATAAAAGGACGACCACCGAAAATAAAGAAGAAATTGAAAATCAGAAAAGTTCCGACAGTAAAGACGCGGTGACGGATAATTTCTGTAGTTAAAGGCGACTTTTTGCGAATTCTATCGACTTTGTAGGCATTTTCAACTTTTTTACCGAGAAAGTAACCCAAAAAAGTGCAGATTGCCAAAGTTAAGGGAACAGCTACCAGCTTCGGAATCGCAATTGCCTGACCAGCAAGATAAAAACCCGGTTGAAAGAGGGATTCTAGTTGATTTTCTTCGTGCGCCCAAGCTCCAGAGAAATAATAGTCCCAATTGCCAGCATAGAGATAATAATAGATAGCATAGCCAAAAACTAAGCCAAAATAACCGTAATAAAGCCATTGGCGATCTCTGTTGGTTATCCCATCCCAATAGGATCTTTCCGCATCGATATCGATACAGGGACTCTGACAGGCAACACAGGCACTTTGTTCGCTACCATCTTCCCGGACAATACGACACATAGATTGAGTAATCCCACCGCGACTGTCTTCGTGAGCGGTACTATTTAGTAAACCCCTCGGTTCACCGTAAATCCTTTCCACTGGACTCATGGGACAGAAATAGTTACACCAAGATTTGCCCCCATACCAATAACCCACAAAGATCGCCACTAGAATAGTAAAGATTAAAAAGCTGCCTAAGACTAAGCGATCGGAATTATCAAAGAGAATCCGTCCGCATAAACCCAAAAATAACAGACTTAATTGTAGATAGAGATAATTCCGAGCTAAAAAAGAGTTTTTCGGCACTTTATAGATTTCATAGCGGACTTTCCCCGATTTATCGGTGTATTTTTTCTGACGCTGTTTACCCAAAGCGCGCGGTATTTGAGAAAGAAAGGATAAAGGACAGATACGCCGCCAGAGTTCGTGACCGAATACTAATAAGATAAAAATGCTACTAGGAACCACTATTCCCCAAAAAATCGGCGCAGCTAACTGATAGGAGGATTGGGGTAGGCAAACTCCCTGGACTTTAATGCACAGATCGGGATCAACTCTCAGGGGACTAGAAAGATTATTAGGATCGGTTAATTGTGCCGAAATCGGGTCAAAAAACAGAGAAAATATCAGAATTAACCAAGCGATGGTAACAACCCATCGCAGATAGTGCATCGAGCGTTCGGGAATTTGTGCAAACATAGACCTAAGTAGTGATGTAGAAGCGACTTTTAAGGGAGATAGGTGTCTAATTGTTGAATTCTAAGGCTTTTCCTGGAATGGCGGCGAAAAACTCTCTTTTTTGATAGACTAATCTTACCTTTTTCTACCCCCCGAGGAAATTCCCCTTCCAGCAGCAGAATGCGGCCTTGACAAATTAACAGTGATCCAGTACATGTGGGAAAATTGTCTTAAAATATTATCTACGCTGCTACTATCACTAGACTAGAACATTAAAGAGCGTATTGGCTTAATCCTTCTCAAAAGTTTAAATTCTATGGCTGAAAGCTTGAACCATAAATCCGAAAAACCCTCTCCCCCTCCCGTCCCCCAAGAAAACCCTTGGCTAGAAGCAGTTAAAACCATTGTCACGGCTGGAATTTTGGCTTTTGGCATCCGCACTTTTGTGGCCGAGGCCCGTTATATTCCCTCTTCTTCCATGGAACCCACTCTCCAGATTAACGATCGCCTAATTATCGAGAAAGTTAGCTATCATTTTCAGAAGCCAGAACGGGGTGATATAGTGGTTTTTAGTCCGACAGCCGCTCTCAAAGCTCAAAATTTTCAGGATGCTTTTATTAAACGGGTGATTGGACTGCCGGGGGATAAGGTGGAAGTCAAAAACGGTCTAGTTCACGTCAACGGTAAAGTTTTAGCGGAAAAGTATATCGCCGAAGAACCTAATTATACTTTCGGACCGGTGACAGTTCCCCCCGATCAATATTTGGTTTTGGGCGATAATCGCAATAATAGTTATGATTCCCACGCTTGGGGCTTCGTTCCCCGGGAAAACTTAATCGGTCGCGCCGTGGTGCGTTTTTGGCCCTTCGATCGTCTGGGAGGACTTGACAACCCCGACGCTGCCACAAATCAGAATTAATGTCAACAAAATTTAGTCATTTTCAATAAATTCTAGACATTCTCGACCAGTGAAAGTCTCCACTGGTCTAATATTGGTCTTCTCAATCCCGATCGAAATGACTAGAGATTTTTCAGTATTATGAGGTACAGTAACTAATATCAGTTATCAGTTTTTGGCTCTTCGGTTTGTCTTATGCAACGTACAGGGTTACAAGGAATAAAACTCTTATAGAGAAAGACATTTGGCGATTTTTGTTAATTGTTTTCGATCTAGAGCGAACTAATCAATTAAGTCTCTTGCCGGATAAGGAT
>NZ_JADBSZ010000263.1:0-5673 GCF_020246425.1 Microcystis sp. M079S1 | reverse complement strand
TCAGGTGGTCAACTACCTAATTTTCAGGGAAAAAGTCCCGGAATTTTCCCCCCGATCACTCCAAGTGCTGGCACTTTTTGAGGGGAAAAAAGTCTAAAAGTCTTACCCAACAAGGTTTTTAGATTTATTCAGCAAACCCTATCTAAAGCTGTCCCTTGAAAATTTGACAGGAGATAGTTCTTGTGGCTCAATGTATAGAGTAAAATCTATGGTCAAGCTTACAATTATTTGTTATTTGAATCTATACAAGCAGCAAAACCCTTGCTATAATCGACAATATATGGTAATAGACCAATTCCATGCACTGCATCCGCGTAGGCATCTTCAAAGTTGATCAACCTCGCTTTGTTTTAAGGCAGGCCTTAGCCTGCCTTACTTTTTATCAGTGGTCAGTAACCAGTAAGCAGAAAATTGCCATTTAATACCAATCACCGCTCAGACTGTCCACGGAAAACTCAAATCTGATCACTGGTAACTGATAACTGATAACTGATCTGATCCCCTAGCGTGATAAGCTGAGTATTGGCTAATTTTACAAAAAATTAAGACTTTCCCCTTGTGGGAGTTATCAGCTAAAACCCAGAGTAGACATAAACAATGGTAGCGACAACAGAAACTAACGTTGGTAAAATCGTCCAGATCATCGGTCCTGTCATCGATGCCGAATTTCCCAGTGGCAAACTGCCCCGTATTTATAATGCCTTAACCGTAAAAGGAACCAACTCCGCCGGTCAAAATCTATCGGTTACTTGTGAAGTGCAACAGTTACTCGGTGATAACCAAGTGCGGGCCGTTGCCATGAGTACCACCGATGGTTTAGTGCGCGGTATGGATATCGTGGACACCGGCGCAGCGATTAGCGTTCCCGTGGGTAAATGCACCCTCGGTCGGATTTTTAACGTTCTTGGTGAACCCGTGGACGAAAAAGGACCGGTTAACGTCACCGAAACCTCTCCTATTCACCGTCCCGCTCCCAAATTAGTCGATCTTGAAGTAACACCGACGGTTTTTGAAACCGGTATCAAGGTGATTGACCTGCTCACCCCCTACCGTCAAGGTGGCAAAATCGGCCTCTTTGGGGGTGCTGGTGTGGGCAAAACCGTCATTATGATGGAATTAATCAACAATATCGCCATTCAACACGGGGGTGTCTCGGTTTTTGGCGGTGTGGGTGAAAGAACCCGCGAAGGAAACGACCTCTACAACGAGATGATCGAATCGAAGGTAATCAACGCTGATAACCCCGAAGACTCGAAAATTGCCCTCGTTTACGGTCAGATGAACGAACCCCCCGGAGCGAGAATGCGCGTCGGTCTCTCTGCTTTGACCATGGCCGAATATTTCCGCGATGTCAGCAAGCAAGACGTACTCTTATTTATTGATAATATCTTCCGTTTCGTGCAAGCTGGTTCGGAAGTATCGGCGCTCCTCGGTCGGATGCCTTCTGCGGTAGGATACCAACCTACCCTCGGCACTGACGTAGGCGACCTGCAAGAGCGGATTACCTCCACCAAAGAAGGATCGATCACTTCCATCCAAGCGGTCTATGTACCGGCGGATGACTTGACCGATCCCGCTCCCGCTACTACCTTCGCTCACTTGGATGGAACAACTGTACTATCTCGTGGCCTGGCTTCCAAAGGTATCTATCCGGCGGTAGATCCCCTCGGTTCCACCAGCACCATGCTCCAAGCTGATATCGTCGGTGATGAACACTACGGCACCGCTCGCGCCGTCCAATCTACCCTGCAACGCTATAAAGAGTTACAGGACATCATCGCTATTCTCGGTTTAGACGAATTGTCGGAAGAAGATCGTCTCACCGTTGACCGCGCTCGCAAAATTGAGCGTTTCCTCTCGCAACCTTTCTTCGTGGCCGAAGTGTTCACCGGTTCCCCGGGTAAATACGTTACCCTCGCTGATACGATCAAAGGCTTCCAGATGATCCTCAAAGGTGAACTCGATAGCTTACCCGAA
Source organism: Microcystis sp. M079S1 (assembly GCF_020246425.1). Lineage (NCBI taxonomy): Bacteria > Bacillati > Cyanobacteriota > Cyanophyceae > Chroococcales > Microcystaceae > Microcystis > Microcystis sp. M079S1. The sequence continues at coordinate 3,696 of NZ_JADBSZ010000263.1, read as the reverse complement.
CAAGCGTTCTATATGGTCGGCAATATCGATGAAGCGATCGCTAAAGGCGAAAAACTCAAAAAAGGCTAATTAAAAGTCAGTAGTAACCGCGTTTAGCGGTTACTTAACCCAGAAATCTGCCAAAATTATCGTTATTATCACCAATGAGCATTACAGTACGGGTTATTACACCCGATCGCATTGTCTGGGATAACGTGGCCGAAGAAGTAATCCTACCCAGTTCCACGGGACAATTAGGTATTCTTAGTGGTCACGCTCCTTTATTAACTGCCCTGAATATTGGCGTAATGCGAATTCGACCGGGGAAAGACTGGGAAAATATCGCAGTTTTGGGCGGTTTTGCTGAAGTCGAAAATAATGAGATCAAAGTCCTCGTTAATGGGGCGGAATTAGGCTCAAAAATCGATAAAGAAAAAGCTCGCGCCGAATACGAACGGGCCCAAACCCGTCTCGATGAAGTCAGTAAAGGGGATGACCGTCGCAAAACTATCCAAGCGCAACAATCATGGCGCAAAGCTCGCGCTAGATACCAGGCCGCTGGCGGTTTAGTATCGGTTTAAACCCAACCAAATCAAATTAAATTAAAGCAAAATCGGGCGGGTTTATATAAACCTACCCGATTCTTTTTCAGTTATCAGTTATCAGTTATCAGTTAAGTAGTCGGACTTAACGGAGGCAGGGGGCAGGAGGCCGTTTTTGTAACGGGGATTTATGCCCCGCTCCAAAAACTTTTCGCCTTAAGGCGAGGTTTTAGACCCGATTTTTTCGATAAATTAATTGCTACCACTAAAAACAACTTCGGGGAATTTTAACTGTGCATCGGCCATGGGGATTTGTCGGCCTTGATTGCGTAACTCTTGCCAAAAATTAATTACTTCTGTGGCTTTGTTGAGAACATCGACGCGATCGGACTCATCAATCCAGTGTTTTGCTTCTAACTCCTCTTGGAGTTGTTGCCAAGCATCATTGCGCGGCCAGAAAAAATAAGCGGTGAGGGGGCTAGTTCCTTTGCCGACCACCTGATCCACAGCGATCGCTACGTTCTGATCTAACCACAATACTTTTAAAATAAACTTTGATTCGGAACTGACTGTCATTGTTAATCGTTAATCGTACAATTCTCGATTATATCATCTTTTGACTCAATTCTCCGCAGTCAGTTTTTAACTATTTTTTCCAATTTTTTCGCTAATAACCGCTATGATTCCAGAAACAGACTCTTTACCCCGTAAACAAATCGGTGTGGCCGTAATTAGAGATGATCGAGATTTAATTTTAATCGATCGCCGTCTAGACAAGGGACTCTTGGGCGGTTTTTGGGAATTCCCCGGCGGCAAAATCGAAGGCAATGAAACGGTACAGGAATGTATTAAACGGGAGGTATTAGAAGAAATTGGCATTGAAATCGCAGTTGATAGTCATTTAATCACTATCGAACACACCTATAGTCATTTTCGGGTTAATCTACAAGTATATAACTGTCGTTATCTCAGCGGCCAAGCGAGAGCGATCGAATGTGAAGAAATCCGCTGGGTAACTATCCAGGAACTAGATAATTACACTTTCCCCGCGGCCAATCAAGAGATTATCAGAGCCTTAAAAGACATGGTAAACTCGAAATGATTGCTGCTAATCGTCGAGTAATTATGCTTAATCCTTCTATTCGTCAAGAACCCCGCTACGAACCGGCCGCGGTTATTCCCCTAAAAAAAGACGCTTCCATTGTTGAGTGGTTAGAAAAAAATAATCGCATGATTCCCCGGGATAAAATCGCCGAACCAGATCTGACTCTCGAAGAAGATGTGGAACTATCTGAACTCATGGATGTCGATGATATCGGTTATGATGACGACGAGGATGAATTAGTCTTAGATGAAGATTAATCCCGTCTTCTTTGGCAAATTTTACCCTTATCTGGCGCTTTAGTCGTGAACGCTAACATTTTTTCCGCCCCTATCTTTAAAAAACCCACTGGAACCCATCTCCTGATTCTACTAACGGGATTACTATTTCTGTTAGTAGTTTTTTTTCAGTCCACTAATTCCCTGTTACTCCCCCTGATGGCCACAACGTTAATCAGTGCTGGTCTTGGTTGTCAAGTAGTACCGATGCTACGGCGCTTGAAAATGGGTCAGATCATGCGCGAAGATGGACCCCAGGCCCATTTAAAGAAAGCAGGAACCCCGACAATGGGAGGCAGCTTTTTTGTGCCAGTAGCCCTTATTTTCGCTTTAATCTGGTCTAAATTCGCCCATAATGTGGTGGCGGTTGCTTTGCTGACCTTTGTTTACATGGGTATCGGTTGGTTAGATGATTGGCAAATTCTGCGTTATAAGTCGAATAAGGGCCTATCTCCCCAGATGAAGTTAATTTTACAGATAACGGGGGCGGTGCTTTTTTGCCTCTGGATGTTGGTCAATCAGGTGAGTACCGATATCACCCTTTGGGGTCGATTAGTCATTCCTTTGGGCTTTTTCTTCTGGATTTTGGCGGGATTTGTCCTTGTGGCTGAAAGTAACGCCACTAATCTCACCGATGGGGTGGATGGATTAGCGGGGGGAACTGGTGCGATCGCTTTTTTGGGTTTAGCCATTATTATCGCTCCTAGTCATCCAGATTTGGCGATTTTCTGCACTTGTTTTAGTGGTGCTTGTCTAGGCTTCATTTTTCATAACCGCAACCCTGCTAAGGTGTTTATGGGTGATACGGGTTCCCTTGCTTTGGGAGGCGCTTTAGCTGCGGTGGGTTTAATTACTGGACATCTCTGGGGATTATTTTTAATTAGTGGTCTGTTCTTTCTGGAATCTCTTTCGGTAATCGCTCAGGTTATCTATTATAAAGCCACAAAAGGACCCGATGGCAAGGGCAAAAGATTATTAAAAATGGCTCCTTTTCATCATCATTTAGAATTAAGTGGTTGGACGGAAACCCGGATTGTGGGAGCATTTTATCTGGGTAATGCGCTTTTAGTTGTCTTGGCTATTTGGAGCAGTTAATTGGGCACTAAAGGAAAGACCACAACCGCAGGTATTTTGGGTGTTGGCATTGGTAAAACGGAAACCACCACCCATTAGATCTTCTGAATAGTCTAATTTTAAAATTTGTAGGTAGCGATCGCTGTCAGGATCGACTAAAATATTAATACCCTGACTTTGAGAAAATCGATCGTTTTCTGCCGCAATATCGGTTAATTCGAGATGGTAGTGAAGTCCCGAACAACCACCGTTTTTTACTGCCAAACGCAGATAGGAACCCCTCAGGCGACGGCTTTGACTCCAACGTTCAATTTCTCTGGCGGCGGCGGGACTTAATTCGATCATTGTTTTTGAGACTATTGTAATAATAATATCAAGTTATTGTGAAGTTATACCACAGTTGTTGTCAAACTTTATGTTAAGAAATATGTGACTAATGGATGGAGGGTGTAGCTGACAATTTTTAACACAGAAAACGGGTTTCTCCGAGAAACCCGTTTTCTAGGTGACTTAGAAGGAGAGCTTAGACACTTAGATAAAGAAATTACCCACTGGAATGTTCCCTAAAGCTGGTAAAGTACCAGTAAATCCGGTGATATTTATTAATAAATCATTGCTGGATTGGAAGCCAGCCGCGCTATCATTAATAACGAGGTAAGTTCCAGCTATCGCACCGCTTGTTACCTGCACTAAGGCGGCACTATTAACCGCTAATTCTTGA
>NZ_JADBSZ010000262.1:0-19241 GCF_020246425.1 Microcystis sp. M079S1 | reverse complement strand
TCATTTGAGTTGTTTGCTTACTCGTAGGCTGTGAAGCGCGATAGCGTAATGCACCGATTTAATAATAGGGGTGAATGGTGCTAATCTGGGGATTTTGTGGTAAAAAAGCGGATATTTGTTCGATTCCGTCTTGATTGGGAGTGAGAATAACGGTGGCGACTTCTGGAATTACCCCAGCTTGGAGACTTTGATAATCGGTGACACCAGCATCGAGGAAAACTACGGTAGCGGTTAAACGCTGATTTCTCTCACTATCCACCTGATTAGCTTGACTCAAGCCATCAGATTGAGCGAAATTGAACAAAACATCGTCAACAGCAGCAAAAATCGACAAAAGGGTAGAAGTCATGGTGTTGGCAGCAAAGGATGACTGCGGCTATTCTATGCAAACAATCGCCAATTTTTCAAGACCCCTGTAACAGAAATTAATATTGCCAGAAAACGGGTTTCTCAAAGAAACCCGTTTTCTAAAAATGCTTCAAAATATTCGCTTAATGCTACTTAACCTGACAGTATATATTAAGAAAAGCAACAAATACTTTACAGATAAACAAAAATATGCAGCAAATTCTAGGATTAGAGACACAACCAAAAATCTGGTATTGGCGGGGATTCAAAATCACCTATCAGAGTGCGGGGGAGACGGGACCTGCGATCGTGCTTGTGCATGGATTTGGGGCATCTTGGGGACATTGGCGGAAAAATATCCCCGTTTTAGGCGAAAAATGTCGCTGTTTTGCCCTAGATTTAATTGGTTTTGGCGGTTCCGACAAACCCGAACCGAAAAACGAGATCGATTACACTTTCGAGACTTGGGGGGCGCAAATTGCCGATTTTTGTCGGGAAGTGGTGGGTGGTCCTGCTTTTTTGGCGGGTAATTCCATCGGTTGCGTCGCCATCATGCAGGCTGCCGTCGATCATCCCGATTTTGTCCTTGGGGTGGCGGCGATCAATTGTTCCCTCAGACTACTGCACGAAAGAAAACGGGGTAAATTACCCTGGTATCGTCGTTTAGGTGCGGATATTGCCCAAATAATTCTCAAAAACAAAGCAATTGGGGCTTTTTTCTTCCAACAGATCGCTAAACCCCAGACAGTGCGTAAAATTCTCCTGCAAGCTTATCGGCGCTCGGAAGCGGTAACGGAGGAATTAGTAGAAATAATCCTAAAACCCGCCAGAGATCAGGGAGCGATCGAGGTTTTCCTCGCTTTTACCGGTTATTCTGGCGGCCCACTACCAGAAGACCTGCTGCCGATTCTCCCCTGTCCAGCTATTCTGCTTTGGGGTAGCGAAGATCCCTGGGAACCCTTGGCCTTGGGCCAAGAATTAGCACGATTCCCGACCGTAAAACAGTTTATCCCCTTAGCCGGTTTAGGCCACTGTCCCCAGGATGAGGCCCCAGAAATAGTTAATCCGATTTTATTAGACTTCCTGCAAGCTCCTATCTAGGGTTTGCGGCAAAAAGTTTGTTGGTGGGGGTAGGGTGTAGGGTGTGGGGTGTGGGGTGTAGGGTTTTACCCATTTTCAGGCGGTCAATTACCTAATTTTCAGGGAAAAAGTCCCTGAATTTTCCCCCCAATCACTCCAATCGCTGGTACTTTTTGATTTCAAAAAAGTCTAAAAATATTATCCAACAAGGTTTTTAGATTTATTCAGCAAACCCTATCTAAGTTCCTCTAGTAACCAGAAGGCTGGGCATTAATGGGTTGTTGGATGGAGAAACCTCGGTTAGTGCTTTGAGGTGGGACTTGATTGGGGGTGCCATTATTGTTAGGTGGCATTCCCTGATTGGGATAACCAGTGACGTTAGGTTGACTGCTGTAGACGGGGGCCTGATATACGGGGGGTTGATAATAGTTGGATTGGTTGCTAGAGCCCGGGACGGGGTTAGGGTTGGCATCATTCCGGGAGGGTAGGGCCTGAACATTTTGTTGCTCAGGGGAATAATTTCCCTGGGGGTTGACTTGATTCGGGCTGCCCCCGGGGTTGGGATTAGGAAAATTATTCAAGTTATTAGTCCGCGAGCGATTTTCGATTTCCCTTTGTAAAGGATAATTGCTAGTGTCGCCACTAATCGGTCGCACTTGAATCGGTTGCAGACTTTTACTAGGCTTCGGTGCCTGATTTTGCTTAGGCTGCGGCATTAACGGGGTGAACAAAGAGGGTTTCTGGTTGTTATCGGGATTAGTATTTAAAGGATTAAAAGGCTGCGTCGAGGCCGGTTTATTCAGGCGAGCGGTATTATTATGGGCAGGAATGGCCGGCAATGGTACAGCAGTGGGGAGAGGAGTATCGGTAATCTGGTTAGCCCTGATTTCCCGCTCCTCCAAGGACATTCCTGGGGTATCTAATACCGAACCCAACCATTCAGGATTCTGTTGATATACCCACAAACCAATTAGAGCCAAGGAAAATATTCCTAACGGTAGCCAAAATAAAGGTTGGGCAAAGGGTTTTAATCCCGCCAGGAAATAGCGCATGGAAGAAGAATCTTTATAGTCACTCATACCGCTTAACCCTCTATAGGTTTTCCCCCATGCTATCAAATCATCAGTTTTTTTGCCCTCAGCCGTCAGCCTTGCACAACAGGTGACGCTTCTGTTGCTCCCAGTATTGCTGCTTACGAACAAAAGTATCGTCAAAGCTCAGGCTCTAGGTTTCAATCTTAAGAGTTTTCAGTTCCCCTTTCCCTGATACAGCGTACAATGATAAGATTGTTTTCAAAGATACAATAGGCGTTTGTCTTCGCTAGAGAGTTTATGAAAGTTGGCGATCGAGTTCGTGTAATTGAGTCCGTGGTGGTTTATCACCATCCTGAACACAAATCGAATCCTTTTGAAGTGAAAGGACTAGAGGGAGAGGTGAAAGGGATTGTCACTGAATGGCGTGGTAGACCGGTTAGCGCCAACCTACCCGTCCTCGTCGAGTTCAGTAAAAAGTTTAAAGCCCATTTTCGAGATTTTGAGTTAGAAATCGTGGAAAAAGCCGCCGAATAGGGACTTTTTCGCTTATTTAAGCTACGAAGCGAATAAATTTATTTTTGCCCACCTGTAGGACTTTTCCCGTTAAAGCTTCGGCTGTCTCAAAACTTTTGTCCACATCGGTGATTTTCTCACTATCGATTCTGACTGCACCCCCCTGAATCTGTCTTCTCCCTTCGCCGCTACTTTTACATAAGCCGGTGGCCGCAAGAAGATAGAATAATTTTAGGGGAAAAGTGACCGCTGCTAGGGAAAATTCGGGTACAGAAGCTGCTGCTGCTGTATTTCCCTGTAGAACTATCTCCTGCGCTGTTTTTTGTGCTTTTAATGCCTCCTCTTTCCCGTGAAACTGGGCAACTACCTCGATCGCCAGTTGTTTTTGCGCCTCTCGCGGATTGCTCGCCATAGCATCTAAGGGCAAATTTGTCAATAGTTCGTAATAATCTTTTAACAAAGCGTCGGGGGTTTTTTCCAGTTTCGAGTACATGGACAGGGCCGATTCCCGCAATCCCACATAATTATTCAGGGATTTGGACATTTTTTGACTGCCATCGGTTCCGATTAAAATCGGTAAAAGTAGCCCGAATTGCGGTGTTTTGCCGAAATATTTCTGTAAATCGCGACCGACGGCAATATTAAATTTTTGATCAGTTCCTCCCAATTCGACATCGGCCTCGACAGCTACGGAATCATAACCCTGCATTAAGGGATAAAGAAATTCATGGAGAAAAATCGGGTTTTCCTGGTCGTAGCGTTCGGAAAAGCCTTCTTTTGCCAACATTTGCCCGACAGTCATGGTGGAGAGAAGTTCGAGAATTTGCGATAGGTCTAATTTCCCCAACCATTCCGAGTTATAGCGAATTTCTAGGCGATTAGGGGTGTTAAAATCTAAAATTGGGCGTAATTGTGCCAGATAATTCTCGGCATTGGCTCTCACTTCTTCGCTCGTCAATTGTTTTCTAACTTCCGATTTTCCGGTCGGATCGCCGATTCTAGCGGTAAAATCGCCAATAATCACCACCGCTATATGACCGGCATCCTGGAAAGCACGCAGTTTCCGAAAAGGGATACTATGACCCAGGTGAATATCGCTGCCGGTGGGGTCAATACCTAGTTTAATTCTTAAAGGGCGATCGGTAGTTTGCAGTAGTTGGGTTAAATTTTCCCTAGGGTCTTGGGAGTCGGGTTGATGGGGGAATAGGTCACTGGTTCCACGGGTTAGCCAGTCTAGGGAGGAAGATACGGTCATTGTTGCTCATTTTCCACAGCCTTCCCATTATAGTTTTTTATTATGTCAAGTAACAAGCCAAAGGTAAATAAACTGGTATCTTCAATAAGAGTCGATAACATCTTGACAATTCTCCCGATCAAATATAGAGTCTTAAAATCTTCTTTTTCAAAATTATCAAAAAATTTCCCTGTCTTGAATTGCGATCAGATAAGCCGATGAATCCTAGTTTTAATAACTCTATACCAGTGCAGAGTATCAAAGTTTCTGTAATTGTTTCTACCTATAAATCAGCGGAGTTTATCCGGGGTTGTCTAGAGGATTTAGTTACTCAAACTCTTTACGAAAAGGGAGAAGTAGAACTTATTATTATCGATAGTGCTTCCCCGGAGAATGAAGGGGAGATTATCCAAGAGTTTCAAGAAAATTATCCTAATATTATTTACCAGAGAACTAGAGAACGAGAAACCCTCTACCGCGCTTGGAATCGTGCTATTAAACTAGCTAGGGGTTCCTATATCACCAATGGGAATACTGATGATCGTCGCTGTTTCAATGCTCTGGAAATTATGGCTAATTATCTAGATAACAATAGAGAGATTAGCTTGGTTTATGCCGATCAATTAATTACCACCCTCAAAAATGATACTTTTGCCACCACCCCAGCTTTAAAACATTGGAATTGGCCAAATTACTCCTATCAACAGATGCGTCAAGGTTGTTGTGTGGGTTCTCAACCAATGTGGCGAAAAATGCTGCACGATAAATATGGTTATTTTCAGGAAAATTTTCGCTGTGCTGGTGATTACGAATTTTGGTTAAGAATCGGTATTCAAGGGGAAAAAATGGCTTTAATTCCTGAGATTTTAGGGTTATATTATTTAAATCTCCAAGGCTTAGAACATGGCAGTAATGGTCAAGCATTACAGGAACATTATCAAGTGTGTAAAATCTATAAAATTCCCCACCCAGACATTAAGGATATAGAAATTAAACCCAATCCAGTTAAGATGGAAGATTTAGGCATAATTTTACAGGAAGATGAGCGAGAAAAATTACAAACAATTCAAGCTATCTCCCAGAAGAGATGCCCAATTATTGTTATTGATGGCGTGATTTTTCAAATCGATCAAGGAAAATTAGCCAGGGTTTGGTCTTTAATTCTAGAGCATTGGAGTCAATTAGAATTTAGTCAACACATTGTTATTTTAGATAGAAATAACACCGCACCAAGATGGGAAGAATTTAAATATTGGCCTGCGGAATCCTACGATTATAATTGTACGGGAAAGGATGCCAGAAAAATTCAAGCTATTTGCGATCGCCTACAGGCAAATTTATTTATTTCCACTTTTTATACCAGTCCCTTAAACACTCCTTCTCTACTTTTACTTGCTTATGAATTCCCAGAAGAAAAGGGCAATTTACCAGTAGATTTAGAAAAACACTATGCAATTTTATCCGCTTCTAGAATCATCGCTTTTTCCTCTAATATTGCCCAAGATTTAAGAAAGTTATACCCCACAATTTCCAGCGAAAAAATTGATATTATCGAGTTTTTTCAAGTTAATCAAAAAATAGCGGAAGAAATCACTGATTTTCTCTGGTATGCGCTCAGTGAAACTAAGGAATCAAGTCAGAATCAAGTCTGGTTAGAGTTAAGAAAATTACAGGAAGCACAACAGACAATGTATCTGAAACAACAGCAAGATGATCATACTATGCAAGGGATGGGAATATCCCTAAAAGAATTAGATAATAATCATAACTATCTCCAGAAAAATAATCAGGAATTACGGGGAGAAATTAACTATTTGTCCTCCCGTAAGGGAATAGTAAAAACCCTAGCGAAAACTTCTATTTTACTTCTTGCTAAGATCAAGAAAAAACTCCCAATATTTTAGGGAATTAAGAGAAAGTTTCCTAACAAGGATCCGATCTTGGCACGGCAGTGCCTAAAAGTGGTAAAGTAATGTTAAGAATTAGAGGAGAAAACACTGTGCCACATTCGATCGTCACTGGAACTTGTGAAGGGGTTGCCGATTGCGTTTCCACTTGTCCTGTTGCTTGCATCCATCCCGGACCAGGTAAAAATGTTAAGGGAACCGATTGGTATTGGATTGATTTTGCCACTTGTATCGACTGTGGTATCTGTCTACAAGTATGTCCCGTCGAAGGTGCAATCCTGCCACAAGAACGTCCCGATTTACAAAAAACTCCCTAATTTATCAGTGATCAGTTATCAGTTATCAGATGTAAGTTTTCAGTTCACTGATTACTGTTCACTGAAAATGCTTCCCACTTCCCAATTTATAATTCATATTACTGTCTGCTATCTCCTTTTTACCTTACCATGGATTATCTTTTAGAAGTTGAACAAGTTTATGCTGGTTATGTGCAGGATTTATACATATTGCAAGGGGTTAACTTTCGCATTGCACCGGGGGAATTAGTCACGGTTATCGGTCCCAATGGTGCGGGAAAATCTACCCTCGCTAAGACGATTTTTGGTTTATTAAAACCCAGTGCTGGAACTATCACTTTTAAGGGACAAAATATCGCCGGTTGGAAATCTAATCAAATCGTTCCCCTCGGAATGGGTTATGTTCCCCAAATTGCTAATGTTTTTCCATCCCTGAGCATTGAAGAAAACCTTGAAATGGGAGCTTTTACGAGCAAAGGAAATATAAAATCTTTAAAAGAGCGTATTTATGCCATGTTTCCCCGTTTGCTCGAGCGCCGTCGTCAGAAAGCTGGCACTTTATCCGGAGGAGAAAGACAGATGTTAGCCATGGGACGAGCGCTGATGTTGCAACCGGATTTATTAATTCTCGATGAACCTTCGGCAGCTTTATCTCCTATCTTAGTAACCAGCGTTTTTGAACAGATAAAAGCGATTAATCAGACGGGAACTGCAATTATTTTAGTGGAACAGAATGCCAAAAAAGCCCTAATGATGTCCGATCGAGGTTATGTTTTAGAAAGTGGTCAAGATCGTTTTCAGGGATCGGGTCAAGATTTACTCAATAACCCGAAAGTAGGGGAATTATACCTCGGAGCGGCTTATCATGGTGCCAAACGAGATGATTAGGAATTTGTTAAGGATTGAGGGGGATTTTGATTTCTTCCCAGAATTTAGCGATAGGATAGTAATTGAGTACAAATCTCTACGGCGCTGATGTCAGGGTGATAAACCAGCAACCCCTAAATATATCTGTTGATATTTATTAATCGCTCAAGACATTTGTGCTACTGCATTGAGAGCATAACTTTTAGTAATAAAAGGAGAAGTCATGGCTGTTAAAAGTCCTCCGTAATCAAGATTAAAACTGACTTCGCTTCCTACTTTTAACCTCTTGTTATGACTATCAATAACTAGATGATCGCTACTAGAACCTAATATTTTTATCTCCTGACTTGTTTGTAATCCAGAGATAAGAATATCCTGTCTTCCTAATGCAATAATAACTCGACGGTGAATGCCTTGATCGATCAAGCTGGGAACATTACCAAAAGCATCTCGACCAATTTCTCCAGAGGGTAGAGATGGTTTATCTTTGGATTCGATTACTTCAGCAATTAACCGAAAAGCATCGGTATATAACAAGCCAAATTACAACCCAGTCCAACAATTTTGATAAAGGGAAAAGCGAGGTTTTTTTTGATGAACTTGACGAGAGCTTTCGGCAGTACACCTTCGCCTAAATCCCCTAACTCCGTCATGATAATAATGCGGTGTATTTTTTGCTTTTCTTGAGCATAATAGGAAAGTTCCTGAATTGTTGCTAATTCGGTATTTAAGCTGATATCTGCAATGTTAACCACTGATTCTGCTTGACTGAAGGCAGTACGCAACAGAACAAAAGTTGTCACTATTCCTGCTTGTTTCATTTTGAGAATATTTTCGATTCGAGAGTCAGCGATAAAGTTGACTCCACCTTGAATCATCGCCAAGGCGATCGAGGGATAACCCAAAATCGCTTTGGAAACTCCCATCACAGAAAGTCCCTTGCTGCCGTATAATTGGCAGAGTAAACGATCATGATGGCGTATTTTCGGGAGAGAAATCTCGATTCTGGGTAAAAGGTCTTTCATCAGCCTATTTGCTCCCAATTGCGGGAATTGCGGCTAAAATTTCCCCTTTGATTTTCCGGTTTAATTTCGGAAAGCGATCGCATAAAGCTTGGACTAATTTCTCACATCCGTGTAACAAAACATCAGTAGTCGGTAACTGAAAATCTCGCTCATATTTGGTAATAATACGCTCAGTGGCTGCTGCGGTGAGATTTTCGTGATTAATCGCAATAGCGATAACTTTAGTGGGAGAAATTGCCTCAATTAGTGAAATTTATTCCTGTAATTTTGGCATGGCTAAATGAGGAAAATCACAGCGAAATTTTCGGGCTGGGGGATGTTGTAAAATAATCCCATCGGGCATACTTCCTTTCAAAATTCCCACGGAACTCATAAAAGCAGGATGACTCAGAGAACTTTGTCCTTCCACTAAAATAATATCGGGTTTTTCTTGCTCAAAAGCTTGAACCACAGCATTTTCAATTTCACCGATGACAAATTGAGAAACCAAAGCATCGATCGAAACCCCATATCATTGTAGGGGCGAATTGCATTCGCCCTCTTTGAATAACTTCTGCTGCTCACCATAAGTGAGAGAAAGTCACAAATATGAGATGCACCCGAGGGATTTTTACTCAAGATAGCAATTTTTTAATAGAAGCTAGTCGTCGTCAAACAGAAGTAATTGAATTTATAGGAATTGGGGACTGTATTAGAGATTTAGAATTAATTGCTAAACTGGGAAAAAGTGAAGACTTAATTTAAATTATCCCCCCTTCCCCCCTGATTAAGGGGGGTGCCGATAGGCAGGGGGATATGAATTAACACCCACTTACTTAGGGGAGGATTGTTGATTACTTCCCTCTAGTTTTTTCAGCCCAAACTTTGCTGGGTAATCCCCAAACATAGATGAAACCTTCGGCAGCTTTATGATCAAATTGATCCTCGGCCCCGTAGGTAGCTAAATCGGGAGAATAGATAGAATTGACTGACTGACGACCGACCACTTTAGCGTTACCTTTAAACAGTTTCACTCGCACCGATCCCGTTACCTGTTCTTGGGTTTTGATGATAAAAGCATCGATCGCTTCCTTTAAGGGACTATACCACAATCCTTTATAAATTAACTGTCCGTAGGTATCTTCAATTCCCCGTTTATATTGGGTAACATCTCCAGTTAAAGTCAAACTTTCTAAGTCCCGGTGAGCATCAATTAAAACTAATAAAGCCGGGGCCTCGTAAATTTCTCGGGATTTAATTCCCACTACCCGGTTTTCGATCATATCTAACCGACCAACACCGTGTTTACCCACTAGGTCATTTAATTGACTAATGAGCGTGACGGGAGCGAGATTTTCTCCGTTTAAACTGACGGGAATCCCCTGATTAAAACCAATATCGACGTATTCCGGCTCGTTGGGAGTATCGGCGATCGCTTTGGTCATGAGATAGATTTCTTCCGGGGGTTCCGTCATCGGATCTTCCAAAGGACCGGCTTCAATACTGCGCCCCAACAGGTTACGATCGATACTAAAGGGTGAGGATTTTTTCACGGGAGACTCGATCCCGAATTTTTCCCCGTAGGCGATGGTTTCTTCCCGGCTCATGCCCCATTCCCTGGCGGGAGCGAGAACTTTTAAACTAGGATTGAGGGCCATAATGCCCACATCAAAACGCACCTGATCGTTACCTTTGCCGGTGCAGCCGTGAGAGACGGCATCGGCCCCGTATTTCTCGGCGGCCTCTACTAATAATTTAGCGATTAAAGGACGAGCCAGGGCGGTAGAAAGGGGATAACGATTTTCGTACAGGGCATTAGCTTGAATTGAGGGAAAAGCGTATTCTTTGACGAATTCTTCCTGGGCATTGACGACTAAGGATTCGATCGCTCCGCAGCGCAGAGCCTTTTCTTGAATTGGTCCCAATTCGTCTCCCTGTCCTAAATCGGCGGCTAGGGTAATCACTTCTTCTACTCCCCATTCCTGTTTGAGATAGGGAATACAGACGGAAGTATCGACTCCTCCGGAATAAGCTAAAACCACTCTCTTGGCGCGTCCCATAATTTTTTCACCTAAAAACGACTAATTGATTACTCTTTTAATTTTATTATATATCCTGGGGATTTGATGCTTCTTTTTTAATGCTTTTTTGTTTAGTTTTTGATGAAGAAAAGGAATAGGAAGTCACGAGCAAAGAGCAAAAACTAAACGGGCAACCGGCCGCTATTTACGTTTACTGGCAGGACGACGGGAGGATTTTTTCGGAGCGGTATTTTGGGGATTATCGTTAGTTTTATCTTTAAATATTGGAATAGTAAAATGAAACTGACTGCCGTTATTTTTGCCCTGGGATTCTGCCCAAATTTCGCCGCCCCAACCATTAACGATCTGACGACAGATAGCCAGTCCTAAACCGGTTCCCCCGGCACTGCGTCGCAGGGCCCCCTCCTCTTGGTAAAAGCGATCAAAAACCTGTTCTAAACGATTGGGTTCGATCCCGCGTCCAGTGTCAGAAATGGTTACTTCTAGAGTTTTTGGCTTTCCCGAAGCGACTTCGATCGAGACATTTCCCTCGCGACCGGTAAACTTACAGGCATTATCGAGAAGTTTGGAGAGTAATTCCACTAACCACTCGCCATCGGCTAAAACAAAGGGCAGATTAGGGGGGACAAGATTGCTAATTTTTGGATTTTCGTTGTCGAGATTGCGGGAGTGAACGTGACTGATGGCTAATTCCACACATTCCGATAAGGATAAAGCTTCGGGATTCCAATTAACCCGGCCACTTTCTAACCTGGAAAGAGTTAAAAAATCTTGGATTAATTTACGCATTCGTTCCGCATCTTTCAGGGCAGTATCAAGCATAATTTGGCGCATTTCTGCCGGCATATCCGGTTCCGAGGCCAAACTTTCTAGACAGACTTGAATGGTGGAGAGGGGGGTGCGTAATTCGTGGCCGGTTATGGCGACTAAATTAGAACGAGTGCGATCGAGAGCGGCTAATTGTTCATTTAAATCCTGTAAATTAGCGTAGGCTTCTGCTTGAATGAGGGCGACTCCGATTTGAGTGGCCACCGCGTCCACAAGGGCGACATCCTCGCTTTTCCAAGTGGTGGTATAGGGTCCACAGTGATGCAGTTCCAACATTCCCAAGAGACGACTTTGGTAAAAAATCGGTACTAATAACCAGGAATAGATGGAACATTCCCGCACGAGATTTTGAATGGAATCGCCGGGGAGACGGGGATCGTGAATAGCGTCTTCAATTTTCAGGGATTCTCTCAATTCCAACACTTCCTGAAAAAGAGGATTATTTTTCAGTGGCCATTTTTGTCCTTTGATGGAACTAATGCCGGAGTTTAAAAATTCGTGTTCGATGGTGGCGTTAATGTCGGCTTCCTTACAACGATAGACCACGCAGCGACAGACTCCCAATCCCTGCCCCAATTTCTGCACTGCCACCTGGAGGATAGCTTCCGGATCGAGGGAACGACGGATCGCCGCTGTCACCGAGTTGATCAGTCTTTCCTTGTGTTCTTTCGATGCCAAGGAACGATTGGCTTTCAGCAGTTTATACTGTCCCGCTTGCAAATAAGTGACCAATCGCTGGACAAAGGGATCTGGTTCCTCTTGATGATCCCTGTCCGTCAGTTCACAGATCAGGTATTCTTCTTGAGCGCGCCTAATTTTCTCCGCCAGTTCGGGACGATAATCGAGAATATGATTTAAAAGAATTTGGGCGGCCTGTTGACTCACATGGCGATCACTTGTCCAAATCCCCTCAAAACGGCGATTATTATCCATAGCTGCCCCATTTTCCCCTTCGGCTACCAGATGGGTTCGTTCCCGACAGATCAAACAACTAGCATAATGGTGACCGATAACCACTAGATGCCATTCTTGGGCTAAACTGTCCTCCGGTTGAAAAGCGATCGTCTCGTAAATGTCGGAACTATGCTTAAAATCGGTTTCTGGGGCCGACAAAACATAAACTTGCCCGCTTTTGTGGGCAATGCGTCGATAGCGATGGGCCTCTTGACGATAAAAGCGCTCACGCTGAAAACTGGCAATCACTAACGGTTGATCGTCTTCCGCTAAAACCTGATCCTCCATGGCGTGGGATAGCGCGGTCAGGGATGCTTTGAAGTACATTTGCGATCGCCATTGGGGGAGTAACTGCAACAGTTCTGTTAAAACAGAAGTTGATCTGCTCATCGATAATCTGTCTCGAGTCGGGTGTGACTAGCAAGCGCGATAGAGGGAACTAGCAATTTCTCCCTTGACCCTATCCTACAGGCTCAAGGGGACAAGAGGTGAGATCGTGATGGCAAGAAATTTAAACCGAGTGATGCCAAAAGTGAGCGAAATTATTCTAGCTAACTAGATGTAGGCGACTTTCATTGCCCAAAGGATCAGAGCAATAATACTACCGATAACGATAATGGACGATATCGCCACTACTGCCGGTTTATCGGCCCCCTCGAATTTCATGATGCCACGATTTAAGTCTGACATTGCCCTTAACTCCTTTTCATGAGATGGATGTAGAAAGTATGAGACACTTTAGGATCATAAATTAGCGAACTCTCATCTATCCGTGTTATTAGAAATTGGTATCATTCGGCTGTCTTTAATCATTCTAGGCGTTCTTTTCGCCCTTGCCCTTTTCCTTGAGGCTATTTTAAGAATTGTCTTCGGGTTCGGTAATCCGCTTATTTACAAAGCTGATGCCGAAATTGGCTATCTTTTGGCTCCTAATCAACAAACTCGCCGGTTTTCCAATTTTATCGCCGTTAATCAGTATTCGATGCGGAGCGAGCCGATTACACCCCAACGGCCTCCGGAGACGACGAGAATACTGTTAATCGGTGATTCGATCGCTAATGGCTCCTGGTGGACAGATCAAAAAGAGACCATTGCTGCTTTAATCGCCAAAAATTTAGGCCAGAATCTGACGGGTTCAGTGCAGGTTCTCAATGCTTCGGCTAATTCTTGGGGACCGCGCAATCAATCGGCCTATCTGCGACGTTTCGGCACCTTTGAATCCCAGGTGATCGTGTTATTAATGAACACCGATGATCTGTTCGCTTTAGCTCCTAGTTCGGCGGTGGTGGGACGAGAAATTAATTATCCCGCTCGCCGGCCGGCTTTAGCTTTAATCGAGTTGTACGATCGATATTTTAAGCGTTATCCTCCCCTGCCACCGGTGCGAGAAGGGGGCGATCGAGTGGGCAATAATTTAACCGCTCTTGCCCAAATTCAAGCCCTTGCTCAGGCTAATCAAGCCCGTTTAATTATCGCTATTACTCCCCTCATTCGCGAAGCTCAAAAACAGGGGCGAGATTATGAATTAAAAGCCCGTCAAAGACTAGCGGATTTCACCAGCAACCAGCAGATTTTTTATCTAGATTTTCTGCCCATTTTTCAGGCACATCCTACTCCTGATTCCCTCTATATCGATAATATTCATCTTAGTCGAGACGGTAACGAGTTAATTAGTCAAAAACTGACCGAGGCAATCAAAAATGTCTTTTAATTAGGATTTACTGAATCAGTTATCAGTTATCAGTTATCAGTTATCAGTTCACTGTTTACTGTTTACTGAAAATACTCCCCACTCCCCAATTCATAATTCATAATTCATAATTCATAATTCCCTAACAACCATACCAAAGCTTTTCTATCTGCTTTGCTAGGTCCAATAACTCAGAGCGATCGCTTGTATCCCTTAAGAGGGTGACATGGCCTAATTTTCGACCGGGACGGGATTTTTTACCGTACCAAAAAACGTGAGCGCCAGGAATTGCCGCTAAAACTGCTCTTTTTTCGCGATAATCGCCGTCACTATCCTCAAAACCCAATAAATTAACCATGACTGCCCCGGCAGATTTTAAATCCGTGGCTCCAAGGGGCAAATTAGCCACTGCTTGCAGTTGTAGGGCAAATTGGGAGGTAAGACAGGCAGAGAGGCTGTAATGACCCGAATTATGGGTACGGGGAGCGATTTCATTAATCAATACCTCTCCCTGAGAAGTGACAAATAATTCCATCCCGAAAACACCCACCGCCGACAAACTACTTAACAGATGATGGGCGATATGTTCGGTTTGAGCCTGTAATGATTGGTTAAGAGCGGCGGGAGCAATCACCCAGTGACAGACTTGCTCCTCTTGATGGGTTTCCACCACGGGATAGGTGACGATTTCCCCGGTTAATCCCCTAGCGGCAACGATGGCTAATTCGCGCTCGTAGGGAATATAAGCTTCTAACATCAAGTCAAGACGCTCTAATTGCGGCTTTTTGGCGTTTAATTCTTCAGGAGTGCGGATAATAAAGGTTCCTTGACCATCATAACCCTGTCGTCGCGCTTTCAGCACTAGCGGAAAAGGATAATTTTCTAGTGGGGATAAATTATCTATCGCCCAAAAATCAGGCACAGGCAACCCTAGGGAGCGTAAATAACATCTTTGCTCGTATTTATCCAATAGGGGGCGCAGATTTGCCAAACTAGGATAGAATTTCACTCCTGTGGCCGCTAATTCTTCTAGGGCATCTAAATTAACAAACTCATTTTCAAAAGTGATCAGATCACAATGTTGAGCTAGTTTTTTTGTGCCTTCCACGTCAGCTATTTCCGCGAAGACAACCCCGTCAGCTAAAGCAACGGCGGGATCGTCGGGGTGTGGTGTTTGTACAATTAGAGAAATGCCTAATTTCTTGGCTTCCTGTGCCATCATCCAAGCTAATTGTCCACCACCAATAACACCAACCCTTCTTTGCATCATTGATCACATCCTAAAGATTCCGGGGTAGAGACGCCGGTTTTTGAGTTGACACCCTCGGCTCTTTCACAGAGATTTTTGATTTGTTGAGCGTCAAGCACGGCAAAACTAAAATCAGCACCGTTGATGTTTACTCCCTCGAAAATGGTACGCAGCATGATCGCTTCGGCAAAAATGGCATCGCTTAAATCAGAATTTTTAAAGGTACTCAGATAGGCTAATCCATTGGTTAAGTCCGCTCCATGAAAGTTGCCTTCGATGATAGAGGCTCCGTTAAACACTGCTCCGCGCAAATCGGCAGAGCTAAAGTTAGAATCTTGCAGATTAACGTTAGTAAATTGGGCAGATTGCAAATTTTGTCCCGAAAAATCCTTTCCTGTCAGATTCTGGTTTTCATAACTGGCATTGGCTCCTGTGACAGCAGCAGAACTGGCAGCTAAGGCATTGACAGGAGATAGGATAAATAGTAAGGCAAAAAAAGCGATCGCTAGTCGAAAGATAGTCTTCATTGGCGGAAAATTCCATCAGTGGGCATTCTTGATTTTATAGCAGTAAGTCATCAGCCGTCAGCTTTTCACCGGCCGCGAGAAATTGCTGGCACACAAACCTTTATAATGGCTGTCTAGGCTTATACTGCCATGCAATTTGGTCTAAACAAAAATATTTAAGCTACAGTCCCTCAGCTTTCAGTTAAATAAAGTAAAAGACAAAAGTTAATTAATTTTCTCTCTCCTGACTTCTATTTCTAAGGACAATTTCTGATTTATACAAGAGGTTTGATGGATACACCGCAACTTTTATTCAATGGTTTAGCCGTCGGCAGTATTATTGCTCTGGCTGCTGTCGGGTTAACCCTTACCTGTGGCATTTTGCGTCTGTCTAATTTTGCCCACGGCGATTTTATGACTTTGGGTGCTTACATAACTTGGGTGGTAAATGCTCAAGGGATTAATCTCTGGTTAGCGATGCTGGTGGGGGCAGCAGTGACAGCTATTGCCATGCTCATTGCCGAGAGATTATTATGGAAACCTATGCGCGATCGACGGGCTGATTCTACCACTTTAATTATTATTTCGATCGGTTTGGCTTTATTTCTTCGCAATGGTATTTTAATGATCTGGGGCGGTAGTAATCAACGCTACGATCTGCCTGTGATGACCGCTACAGAAATTTTTGGGATTAAAGTAGCTTTAGATCGCTTGTTAGTTATTGGTTTGGCAATTATAGTTATTATTGCCCTCCATTTGTTATTGCAAAAAACTAAGATCGGTAAGGCGATGCGCGCCGTAGCTGACAGCACCGATTTAGCTAGAGTAACCGGAATTAACGTCGAATGGGTTGTCTTCTGGACATGGATAATTACGGGAGTTTTAACTGCTTTAGCCGGAGCGATGTTCGGGTTAATTACTGGGGGAGTGCGTCCCAATATGGGCTGGTTTTTAATCTTACCAATGTTTGCGTCCGTGATTTTAGGTGGTATTGGTAATCCCTACGGAGCGATTGCTGGGGCTTTAATTATTGGTGTTGCCCAAGAAATTAGTGTTCCCTTAATTGGTTCTGATTATAAATTAGCCGTGGCTTTATTAATTATGATCCTGCTGTTATTATTCCGTCCCCAAGGTTTATTTAAAGGCACGGTTTAACAGTTATCAGTTATCAGTTATCAGTTATCAGTTATCAGTTATCAGTTATCAGATGTAAGTTTTAAGTTATTTATTTATTTATCTTCATCTTTATCCCTGTTTACTGTTTACTGATTACTGAAAAGCCCAATCTTTAATCCTGAATATATTCTTCCCCGGTGATTAAAGCGTATTCAGCGCGGGTGAATTCTCGACCTAAATAAGCAGCATGATCGAACATAGTAATCGGACAAGGTTGGGTTTCTTCAATCACTTTGACGGCTAATTCTTTGGCAGTTCTGGCAGTGTAAATAGTCTCAGGATTGCGATCAAGTTTTTGCCTAACACCGATAACTTTTCCCGTTTCTGGATCGACGGCTAAACCTTTTTCGTTGATAATATTGCTGTAATGTTTGGCACAGATTAACCCTGCTTCTCGGTCGAGATAAATAATAAAATATCCTGCGGGATCGAGAGCGATCGGGCGTTTGGAAAGTTGATGATCAATAGCTGTGATTTGGGATTTTAATTCGCTCATTTTCTTGACAAAATCACTTAAATATGTAGATGAAAGCAAGAGCAAATTATATCACATACCATCATCCTTTTTCTAGAGCATTTTGTAGATATAAGCCTTATTTTCTGTTAACAAATCTGACCTACTGAGCAATAATACTAAATCCTGTTTAAAAAGTATAGGAGAGTGGGGAGGGCCGGAGCAGGGAGAAACAATCCATAACCTGAGAGTTAATCGGACTATTAATACTAAATCCGTTGAGTATAGGCTACTTATTAGGACAGGCAAAGGGCAAGAGGCAAGGGGCAAAAGGGGGAATAACTAATCAGTCTTTAATAACCGGATTTAGTATAAAAACGGATTTGGTATCATACCAGCTGCCATGTGGGGGCGCAAAGCTCGCGCCCCTAATCTAAGGTCGAAAAATAACAGACTGATAGCTGAGAGCTTAACCCTATAAATTTTCTTCCACCAAAGCCTCGACCCGTCCTGTTTTAACCGCTTCCACCAAAGCGGCGTGATCTCGTTCTGTCTGCTCGGCATAAGCGATCGCAAATTCGCCCAGGGCGAGATCGAACTGATCTCCTTTCCCCAAATAACCGCTAATAGTGGCCGCGTCTCCAGATTTGGCGTGGGCGCGGGCTAAGGTCCAGCCACAGAACTCGGCGTAGCGTTGCAGTTGGGCGGCCGACACTCCCTCAATGGGTAGGGAAAACTTCATATCCCGCAGTTGCCGTAAATAGAAGTTATTGCCCCGTCTTCCCTGGGTCCAGCCTAAAAATATGTCGCTAGAGGATTGCATCAATCTCTGGCCTGTAACCACCCGTTGTCCCTGATTTTCGTACTGGCTCTTGGCGGTATAGGGTTCAAGAACCGAAGGGCAAGCCTCCTTAACTTGTAGGATGAGGGGATGGTTATCTTCCGAGAAAAATAGGGCGATATAACATCTGGTGCCGACACTGCCAATGCCTACCACTTTCAGGGCAAAGTCCTCTAACCGGTAGCGATCAAACAGGACCCGGCGTTCCTCCGGCAGGGATTGGCGATAGTCTTCCAGACCCTCACGCACGAGAGTCTCCCAATCCGGTTCGTTGACATGGTAGAGAATGGGCGGCTGATCGACAAAGCGATTGCGTCCCGCGGTTTGGGTGACGATCTTGGGGTAGAGATGTTCGATGATGCGCTCGCGGGCTTTTGTCATCATCTGTTCCCGTATCTTCCGCGTCTTTTCGTCGGGGGCCATCTCGAGCACCTGTTCCACTCCTATGCGCGTGTACCATACCTCTAACGGACTGAGGCGAGAATATTCCCGCAGGTGTTCCCGATAGGAACGAGCGCAATTGATCGCCGCCGCCTTCGATTCTCGATCGGATAGATCGCTATCCCTGCCGGCGATGACAAAGCTGACCACTAGACGCTTGAGATCCCATTCCCAAGGTGCGGGTAGGGTTTCGTCGAAATCGTTAATATCGAAGACTAAATTGCGTTCGGGGGTGGCAAAAAATCCGAAGTTCAAGAGGTGGCAATCCCCGCAGGCCTGCACGATAATGTCGGTTTTGGGAGTGGTGGCCAGATCGTAGGCCATCAAAGCAGCGGAACCGCGCAGGAAGGTAAAGGGACTCCGCAACATCCGTCCGTAGCGGATAGGAATCAATTCCTGTAATCGCCCTCGATTTGATGCTTCGATGATCTCGATCGGCTCTCGACCAGCTGCGGGGGGTTGCCAGATAGCGTGGCGAGAACGCGGCAATCGCTCCCGGAGGGATTTACCGATCTGGATGCGTTCCTCCCGTGAACGGAATCGAGCTTGAGAGGGTGACCGGATCGGGGTTTCTATTTGGTGGTTCATAGCGACTTTTTCCCCTGAATGAGATTACATCCCTTGCTGTTAGATGACTAATTGACATCCTCGCCGCCCTAAAAGTGCGGCGATTCCTAAACCTCACGATTTAAGTTTCTGCTTCCACCACCGTCGCATACCACAGTTAAAAAACCATGTACTGTCTTACACAGAGTCCACAGACTTTCGCCCCATTTC
>NZ_JADBSZ010000261.1:0-11128 GCF_020246425.1 Microcystis sp. M079S1 | reverse complement strand
TCAGGTGGTCAACTACCTAATTTTCAGGGAAAAAGTCCCGGAATTTTCCCCCTGATCACTCCCATATCCGGTACTTTTTGATTGACAAAAGGTCTAAAAGTCTTACCCAACAAGGTTTTTAGATTTATTCAGCAAACCCTACATATACTTGGCTATCTCAGGAATTCACGCTACTCTAGGTATCGGGTTCTTTACATTTTGTTACTTAACATCCGTAAAAAAACCTGGTTCACATATCTTATTTTCTCAAAAAAGAATCTTAAAAAAGTATTAAGGTTTTATAATTGAGCAGTGTTGTCAGGAGGAACATTGTGTTTAAACGACTTGCAGAACAGCATCGCCAACTGGTCAAAGACTTAGTCATGGATTTACAGGCCTTAGCGATCGCACTAGAAAATCAAGGTTATCTAGCATCTTGCTACACCTGTGGCGGTCAAATGAACAGCGCATCTTTTATGGTGGGATTGGGTGAAACCCATCTAATTCGGTTTCTCGTGTCCGATTACGGCATCACTTGGACAGAAATGCGCGATGATCGAGAGTTAATGAAACTCGAAGGTGCGGAAGCCATCAGCCAACTACAGGAATTAGCCAATCTGATTAAATATCAAATTTCGCCGGCGGAATTTATTGACAAAAAACCCTCCTCCGTGCTGCAACGGTTAGAGACGGTTTAACCCCAGATGTTACCTAGACCTGTATGTTTAGTGAACTTTTTCCCTAACCTTTCAGCCAACTGTTAGCTAGATAAGCCATTCGTTTCATCTCTTTTCGTCCCCGGGAGACGGAATCGAGGATCATGCCACAGGTCAAACTTAAAAAGGCTAAAAGCATGATCGAGGCCGATAAAATAGCGGTGGGAAAACGTGGTACTAAGCCGGTTTCGAGGTATTCAAACAGGACGGGGATCGCTAAGAGGAGGGAAATAACCGCCAAAATGAGCGAGACAAGGCTAAAAAAGAGAAAAGGACGAATTTCTTTAAAAAGTAAGATAGCGGTTCCCAATACTCGCCAGCCATCTTGAAAGGTTTTTAACTTACTTTGGGAACCTTCGGGACGTTCCCCGTAGAGGGTTGGTTCTTCGGCGAAGGGAATTTTTAATTCTAAAGCGTGGATAGTTAACTCGGTTTCAATCTCGAAACCATTGGACAAAGCGGGAAAAGATTTGACGAAACGACGAGAAAAGATGCGATAACCGGAGAGCATATCGATTAAACGCGCTCCAAACAGAAATTTCACCAATCCTGTTAAAAATAGATTACCAGCCCGATGACCGGGACGATAAGCCTGGGAGGATTTTGCCGCTTCCCGACGCGCACCGACAACCATATCCAATTGTTCCCGCAGCATTCGTTCAATTAAGCGTCGTACTGCCGCAATTTCGTAGGTATCATCACCATCGATGAGAATATAGATATCGGCCTCGATATCGGCAAACATCCGCCGGACAACATTGCCTTTTCCCGGTTGGATTTCCTGACGAACGATCGCCCCCGCTTTGAGTGCCTCGGTCACGGTATCATCGCTAGAGCGGTTGTTATAGACATAAATTGCCGCTTCTGGCAAAAAAGTTTGGAATTGGGAGACAACTTTTGCGATCGTTAGTTCTTCGTTGTGACAGGGAATAATCGCCGCGATACGGTAGTTTTGCAGGGAAATCGGCGGAATAGCGGTCATTTCGATCATGGCTGACGACAATGTTTAATGATAGTTAGGGGGGTTTCTTGACGTTGGACGGCATGAATTGTCGGACAATGGGGGAAAGCATAATAATCGGGGTCGGCGGCCTTTCCCCAAGCAAAGTCATCGGCATTTTGAGCAAGCCATTCCATCCCCTCCTTGAGACTTAATCCCCGGTAATCGGTTTCCTGTTGACCTTGGGCTGCTTTTAAGTCCCAAAAATTAAGGCTGCCAGAGGTTGAACAAGAGTTAAAAAGGGTTTGCGGGATGAGAGGAAAAGTTTTCAAAGGCTTTCCTATGGCTTGCCGGACTTTTCCGGTTTAACCTCCGTCACACGCCAACTGAGTTTTAAATTCATCCAGAAGTTCCAAACAGTAACCATAGCGATCGCAATTAAGTTAGCAATATAGCGATTAATATGTAAGACATTGAAGAAAAAGTTTAAGAGCAGGACGTTGAGGATCAAACCGGCCAAACAAATAAGATTAAATTTAAGAAAACGTTTCAGACGCTGCTGCCACTGATTTTGGCCAGTGGACAAATCGCCAAAAGTCCAGCGATCGTTCCAAAGAAAATTATTAATAATGGCCACCTCGGCGGCGATAATCTTACTGCGAGTTACTCCCCAAGCGAGGGTAGTGGGATCGCTGAGGAGATAAAAGATGGCCATATCGACGAATACGCCACTAAACCCGACTAAACTAAAGCGAAGAAAGCGAGCGAGGGGGAATTGCCAACGCCTTTTCAGGCCACCGAAACGACCGCGGGAACGCAATTTCAGCAAGTGCAGGATATATTCGATGTATTGTTGCCAGGTGACTTTGCTTTCACCGTCTTGACGCTCTTGGAAAACGTAACCCACTTCGGCGATCCGGTCGATATTGCCGCGACCGATAACTTCGAGGAGAATTTTATAGCCCATCGGGTTTAAGATCGGGCCTGCGATCGCTTGTCGATTAACCATGAAATAGCCACTCATCGGATCCGATACCCGTCCCACCACGTTAGGCAGAATGACTAATCCCAACAGCTGCGCCCCCCGGGAGAGGAAGCGTCGAGTCAGACTCCATTCGCTGACTCCACCCCCTTCCACATGGCGACTAGCCACGGCGAGATCGGCTCCGGCTCTGGTTTGCTCGAATAATTTTAATAACACTTCCGGGGGATGCTGTAAATCGGCATCGATGACCCCAAGGATGTCGCCCCGTGCCACTTGCCACCCCCGTACCACTGCCGAGGATAGGCCTTTTTCTCCTTCCCGGCGCAGCACTCGCAGCTGGGGATATTCAGCGATTAAAGATGCGGCGACTTCCCAAGTGCGATCGGGACTATTATCATCGACAACGATCAGTTCGTAATCGTTGGCAAGGGCTTCGTCAAGTATTTGACTGAGAATGTTGACTAATTGAACGATATTTTGCCGTTCATTGTAGGTGGGAATGACTAGAGACAGGCTGAGAGGATAATTTTTTTCTTCTTCTAAATTGCCGTCGTCCGGGGGAGGAGGAGATAAAGGTACCTGTAGATCTCCTGTGGGGGGAGTTAAGAAAAGATGAGACTGCTGTACCTTCATGAAAAATTTGACCTCACTCGCGGTTGATTTAGCTATAGACGCACTGACAACGGCAGAAGATTCTGAATAGTTTTGGCCCTTTGGAACCTAACCTATTGAACCATACCTTTGTCGTCTCTTGGGCGGACACAAGCATTGATTAACCGGTACTATCGGCCATGACTCGTAAACCCAAGACACTGTGGTGTTGATCGGGAAGGCAAAAGGTGCGATTGGCACTGCGTAGGTGCCTAGCTTCATCGCCCCAACTGCCCCCTCGCACTAAACGGGCGGAACGATAACGGGGCTGCAAGCGAGTATCCCTGTCTAACCAAGCACTACCATCCAGGGGCGGGGTTCCCTCGTAATTCCGGTGCCAGCTATCGGCGCACCATTCGCCCACGTTGCCGTGCATATCGTAGAGACCGAAATTATTGGGGGCGAAACTGCCCACCGGGGTAGTCCTGGCCAGATAGGCGCTGGCTGGTTCTTCGGCGTAGGGATCATAGACGGCAAAGTAATTGGCCCGCTCGCTGGTGAGGGTTTCCCCGCAGTAAAAGGGGGTGGTTGTACCGGCGCGACAGGCGTATTCCCAGCGTGATTCACTCGCTAGTCGGTAATCTTTGCCGGTGGATCGGGAGAGTCTTTGACAAAATTCGATCGCCTCGTACCAGGAGACTCTTTCAACAGGCAAGTTATCGCCTTGGAAAAAGGAGGGCGCCGGGTTGAGTTCGAGATTAATTTTGGGTAGTTGGGCGATCGCTCGCCATTGTGCTTGGGTGATCGGGTATTTGCTCAGAAAAAAAGCCGCCGTCGTCAGGGAATTTTCTGGTTTTTCACTGCTAGTATGATCGCCTTTTTCCTCATTTTTCGAGCCGCGTCGAAAACTGCCCCCCGGAATAGCCACCATTTCTAGTTCGCTGCCGTTGCCTAGGGGTTCGCTCCAGGAGCGAGCGCTACCCTGACGGCGATCGATAATTTGCCCTTGACGATCAACGGTGACTGTTTCAAAGCTATATTCTGTCCACTGGAGATTTTGCGAATCTACTGGGCGAATTTGCCGCAAAAATTCCTCTATTGCCTCTATATTCTTGGCAATAGCCTGGTTTTGGTCGGCAGAGTAACTGAGCCGAGAGGAGAGAAGGGTAGCTAGTCCGGCACTTCCTCCGGCTAGGGCCGCTAATTTCAGCAAGCTACGTCGGTTTAAGAGGGGATTAGGGGGATAGTTCATATTTTTAGGAGACTGGTCTGATATTTAGGCATTTCTAAGTAAGTAGTTATAATTAAATTGAAGATAGATTTTGGGTTCGATCCCCCCTGCCCCCCTTGATAAGGGGGGTGCCGATAGGCGGGGGGATCCCTCCTGCCCCCCTTGATAAGGGGGGTGTCTGACAACTTTTAACACCTACCTACTTAATCTTGATAGAAACGACTTTTTACTAAACAATAGGCTCTTTCATCGCCGTCACGACTGGCGGGATCGGAGTTTTCGGTATTACCTACTGTTATATAATCGCAAATTTCCCAGCCGGTTCGCTGTAAAATTCGGCGCAACCCGGCATTAGAAAAGATCCAATAGTTGGTGGAATCATTATTTGCTTCTAGTTCATCGAGTAAATAGGCTAGAGGAATCGCGGAAAGATCGATTCGATTAGCGGCATTACTCACCGCATTAAACTTAGTGACGCGGGTGCTAATCAGGCAATAATTGGCAGATTTAGCTAAGGTTTCGAGGGCATAGTAGGGATTTTTGAGATGGTATAAAATTCCTAAGAAGATGACTAAACTATAGCTTTTTTCGGGGAGGAGAAACTGGGAATCTAAGTTAACATCATGAATCTCCACAGAGGAAGAAAGTGCGGTTTTGAGCAGTTTAACCCCCTGCATAAGATTAAAGTTAGTAGGAGCGTAGTCCACTACCTGCACTTTACAGCCCAAAGATTCCAGAAAAAACGCCAGATCCCCATCGGCACAACCAATATCAACAATCGGTTTTTCCGAGATTAATTCCAGGAGAAAACGGTTTTTACCCGTTAATAGTAATTCGAGAATCTCGAAGCAGGTTAAAGTGTTGTAAGGATACCAGCCAAAATTGTCGGGAGCCAGTTTTTCTTTTTCGGCATCTAATTGGACTCGAAACTGGCGGGCATTATTTTTGATCACGCTAATATCGAGAAGTTTCGGACTAATTTCTTGCAGTTCGGGAATGGTTAAGGATAACTGACCTAATCTTTCATAAAGAGCATTTTTTTCCCGAATCATTTCTTGTTTTTCTTGATTCAAACTCTTCAGATGATCTTTGAGAGAATCTCGTTCTTCAATTAAAGTCTCTCGTTCATCAACTAAGCGAGGATATTTCCAGAACTTAAGATATTTCTTGATTTTCATCTATCAATAGGGGGGAATTAATTTTACTAAGTTAGTCCAGAGTGTGTCTGGCTGTTGGGTATTTTTACCAAAACTACGCCAATAATACCCTCGATCGGGATCATTTGTCAAGATATTTAATCAACAATTTTGAGTTTTAAAATCAGCTTATTATGGGCTTTTGTTAATATTAAGCCGAGAATTTGTGCAGATGATTTATTTTAAAGTATTATAAATTCGTGGTAACTTCCTTAGAGAATAATTTACCTTCTGACTACTGCAATTTTACCCGTTAATAATGATTAGTTTCGATGATTTTAAAATATTTAGAAAAATCTCGACAATGGGGACAGTATTCGATCAAAACAGTGGTGGGATTATGACAGAAAAGCTGCCGTTCAAGAAAATGAAAGTCTCAGGGAGCATAGATAAAGTAAACCGTATTTCTATCGATTTGATTTATTTAACAAATTTGTTTTTCTTGCAGGAATTGTAAGAGTTGATTATGTTTTAAAAAGTGATAGCATAAATCTTGAAAGTTTCCATAATGGATCAATCGTGGTGATTCGTTTTCGCTGGCTAAAATACTTCTCCAGAGGAGAGTTTGCTGCAGGGTGAAGGTGAATCCTAATAAAATAATTAGTGATAGGTATAGGTAACAAACTTGATAGGTAATATATTGACTGCGGACGACTAGGGGAAAAGCAATCAGAAAAAGATAACCCGGAATAATATAATAGCGATCGGAGTTACCCGGTGCTAGGGAAACAAACAATAAACAGAATAGGGGATATAAATAGAAAAATACCTCCGTTTGTAAGTTATTAGCCGTGTTATTATTGATTAGCTTTTGTAATCCCCGCAGGATAAAAATACTTATGAGAGCTATCCAAGTAATTTCTAACCATTGTTTTTCCAAGACAGTTAACAGGCTGGAGGAGAGTCTTTCGATGACGATAATTCCTGAGATAGTGCCAAGAAAACTTTGGGAATGAATAGTCAGGAAGTTTCTCAATAAAAATAGTGATAGCAGTAGGAGAAAAACACCAGCTAACCAAGAAAATATTTGCTTAAACCGTGGTGGCAAGGATAAAATCTGGCTAATTTGTTGCTGCGTTCTGATAAAAACTTTACTAAAAAGAGCGAGAACTGCTAGGCTAATTATTAATAAAATATATCGATATGCTTGAAAAATTTCATCACTAATTAAAGGTTGAGTTACATAAATTATAGAAACGACTGTCAGGGATAAAAAAGATAAATAGAAAAGCTGGATCGTGGTTTTATTAAAATAACGTAGGTGCAGACTTAGAGCCGCCACAGTTAAACCGAGGGATTCAAAGATAAAGATAAAATGATTGATAACTCCCAGGGAAGTTATGAAAAGGAAAAGAAAGATATCGAGTCCAGTAAATTCATGATTTTTAAAGTACTTGAGAAGAAGCTTAAATTTAAGGGAAAGAAAGAATACTTGTAAAGCGCATACTTCCCAGGCTATTCTAGGAAAAAGCAGTAAAGAAGAACAAGATAGTAGTAAAAATAAGAAAAGAATACTCGTCTTTTGATCCACATATTTATTCAGGCTATAAACGACGATAATAAAACCTAATAGGTTAAGGAAAACCCCCAGTAATCGCAAGGAAAAAACTTTGATGCCTAGCAAGCGAAATGTTAGGGAAATTAACCAGCTATAGAAAGAGCTAGTATAGGTGTTTAGTCCGTGGAGCGATCGAGTTCCGTGGTGGAGGATTTCCCTGGCATTCAGTCCAAACCAAGCCTCATCTCCGTGCAATCCGGGGAAAGAGGACAGGTTGACGATCATAACAAAAAGTATGTAGATTAAAATCAGAAAACTTAGGCAAATTGACCAGATTTTAACTTTTTTCATGATCGAAGTTATCCCGCTTACATAATTAATTTTTCTCTGCTTTTTAGACTTATTTTTGACAAATTTAGCAAGTTTGCCTAAGGATATATTATCCTACTCGCCAGCTTCTTTGAGATACTGATTGATATGATAATTCGGGTTAACTTGACAAGAATTCGAGCGCCTATAAACGCAAGTTCCGTTAAAGCATTTCTCCCGTTGATAATCTCCGACCGCGGCCCGGTCTTGGTTAAATAATAGATAATTAAAATAAGGTTGTAGTTCCTCAAAATTTTGGTTATCTTTGAGGAAATAAATCGGCACATCTTGGTGTAAGTAGGCGTATCCCCCCGTGTACTGCCACGCCAATCCTTTTACTCCTAAACCGCAGAGTTTTTTCTCGCTACTTAAATACTGATAGGCCTGTAATTGTCCGCCGTGGGTTTGCCAGTGAGTATAGCCCGGTTTTTGCCAAGGCGGTCCGAAATTAAAAGTCTGGTCGGTATTAAAACGCCCCGCCAGCAACCAGGATAGAAAAGCCCAAAGAAGTAAACTACTAAAAATAACGATAGTTTTGCCGGCGAGGGAACCTCGCATTAACGATAAACGCGAGACGAGAGTGGCGGTTCCCAAACCGGCGAGAATAATAATTAATGGTAGGGCAGGGAACATATAGCGATATTCTTTGTGACCTAAAAAGCTGTGAGAGAGGATAATAACTAGGGCCAGAAGGGCGAGAATCCAGTGACGACGAGCAGCGATTGCAGAGAAGACGAGGATCGGAAACAGCCACCAAGACCAATTGAGGGCTAACCAAGTAAAATATTGCTGCCAGGGGGATACGCCAAAACTATTAAATTTTCCTTCAAAAATATTAATCCAGATCAGTTTCCAAATCGATTGGAAGGGGGTGGACAAAGTGAAAGCATCTAAAGCACCCCCCAGCAAAACCGGACCGATAAAACCGAGGGCAAGGGGCGGTAATTGTGGAAAGTTTTTTTGTCTAACTTGATAAATGAGGGCGATGGCGATGGCAGGCAGTAAATGAAATCGAAGATAGGTGGTCAATCCGTAGAAAAACCCCGTCCAATACAGTCGCTGACGAGAGGGGGGATTTTTGCCGTAGCATCCTAAATAAACGCCCACCAGCAGGGAATAAGCGGCCATAACTTCGGTGAAGGCTTTCGGGGCAAAATAAATAAATTCAAACCAAATCGCACAAATACCGCCGGTTAGGATAGCGCCGGCCAAACCGATGCTTTCGTAGGCGATCGAGAATCCGATCCAAACGGGAATTAAAGATAGTAAACTGAGGAAAATCTTGACGCTGGCCAGATAGCCACTGGAGCCCTCGGAAAAACCAGCAGTTAACTTCATAATCCCGCCAAGAATGCCTGGAAATAACCAAGAACGAATCCCGTCCCGAAAATCCCAAGGTATCATCCCATTACCAAAAGCTAGTCGATGACCCTGTTCTAAGGTCTGAAAAATTTCATCCGGCCAGAGAATATTAGGATAAGAGAAAGCGGCATTTAGACGCAGGAAAAGGGCAAAAATAAGAATTAATAACAACCAAACTCTAGAATAATTTAACTGACGAATCATGTTGGCAACTAAGGACAAGATGTTTGCTTTAGGGGAAAATATAGGGATTTTTAACGGGGTAATTGTTGGTACTCGGCTATCAAGTAGGTGGGTGGAATTAAATATAAGATGAACGTAGGTTGGGTTGAAGCATGAAACCCAACGCCCGATTATGTTACGCTACCGCTAACCTATCCTACAAATAATTGTGCCTCCCTACTTAAGCTAATGTTTTTTAGCATATTGCTGATGGTAATGTCAATCTCTTAAGTTATAGTTTAGTAGGGAGAAAGGGGGAACTTTTCTGCCAGAAATGAGTCCCTTGCGTAGAGTTGGTCTAAGGATGGGTTGACCATTTGATATCCCTGAGAATTTACGAAGGAGAAATTATCGAGATGACTTAACCTCGATAATCGGGTATTTAATCGCTCTGGGTTTGTCAAAAAATTTAACCGTCAAACCATGTTACAATAGCACGGGTTCACCCCAAAAGATAAATAGCGAGCCAATTTCAGAATAATGCTGCATCGAGATTTTATATTTAAGAATTTTGAAAAGTTTGATTACCGTCTATTTCTAGGTGTATTAATTACGGTCTTGGGATTTATCTTAAGATATTATCAGTACGATTCCTTGCCTCCCTATAACTGGACTCAAGATGAATTTGCTTTTGCTTGGAGTGGCATGAGTTTGATTCAAGAGGGAGTTCCTACCAGTTGGTCTTTCCTCAGTCCCACGGATGATTTTTTGGTGACAGTTTGGGAAAAAACTGCTGTTCGTTATCGTTTTGTTACCCCTTGGTTTGATCATCCTCCCTTGTTTGGATTAATTGTGGGTATGACGGCTATTTTATCGGGAGCAAAGGAATTTTTTGACTGTAGTTTAACAGTAATTAGAATTCCTTCTTTAGTTTTTGGCACTCTCTCTATTTTCTTACTTTATTTATTGGCCTTACGTTTGACTAATACCGGTGTGGCGATTATAACTTCTTTAATTTTTGCCACTAACCCCAATACGGTTTTTTTATCTCGTTTAGCAGTTAGTGAAAATTTATTATTATGTCTAAGTTTAGCGGTAGCAATTTTATTCCTTCAGTACGGTGAAAAGTATCAAAAAAAGTATCTATACTTGGCTATAGTTCTAGGTGGTTTAGCACCTTTAGTTAAGGTGACAGGATTATATATTCTAGGTTCTCTAGTCGCTTTACTATTATTACAAAAAAATTGGCGAGATAGCTTAATCGCTTCTCTGACGGCAGTTTTATCCTTTGGTTTGTATTACCTTTACGGTTGGTTTTATGATTTTAGTTGGTTTTTAACTACTCTCCAAGAACATAAAAATCGCTTTACGGATTTTGCTATGTTAAAAAATCTAGTTTTACCTACAGTTTTTTTTGAGGATGGTTGGTTAATTTTTAGTTGGATTACTCTACTGTTAGTGGCCAGATTTCCTTTGAAAATATCTAAGATACGATTAATTATTTTTCCTATATTAATCTATACAATTCTTCTTATTTTTTCTGGTGCTCAAAGTCATTACTATGCTTGGTATGTAATTCCTTACTATGGATTTCTCTTTCTAGTGCTTGGTATATTCTTAGACGATTTTCGTAAGAACCCTGATTTTATCAGTGCTGCCACTATCTTTATTTTTATTGTCGTTTGGTCGGTGAATTTAAATATTAAGGATTGGGTTTTGAGTTCCCCTTACGGTAGATATTACTTTATTATCGGAACGGCAATTACTTTAGGGGGATTTTTCTTTAATGATTTAACCGAGAAAAAATCGAAAATTTTAACTAATTTTGTCAAGATAATCATGCTGATTGTCTTTTGGGGATTGTTACTAGGTAATCTTAATCTCATCCTTAACTATAAATTGCCAAGTTAAGCTAGTAAAACTAAACAAATAAATCTTGAACTTTTAATTATGACAATCCTGAAACGTTTTCCACTTTCTCATCCCTTATTTTGGGCAATTATCTACTTTGTTGCTTTGGGAATTATCTCGGTTATTTTAGGTCAAGATGTTAGTTGGGATTTACGAAACTATCATTTTTATAATCCCTATATGTTATT
>NZ_JADBSZ010000260.1:0-6531 GCF_020246425.1 Microcystis sp. M079S1 | reverse complement strand
TCGGATTGTAAATAAGACGGAAAAAATGCTTTGACAATCGGGAAACTTCCGTTTAAAAGGAAAAAAAGCTCTACTAAATCAAGCAGAGATACCGGTCGTAACGGTAATGGATGTAACGGAAACTCCCAGGGAACGCCCCCAAAAGAAACAGAAAGATTTTTTTGGTGGTAAAAGAGGTTATCATACTTGAAAATCCCAATTAGTAGCTGCTCAAAATACCGAGGAAATTATCGGTGTCTTTTGTGGGAAAGGTAGAGGTCATGATTTTAGTTTATTTTAAAAAAGTCGAGTTCGTTTTCATCCTTTAACTACCAGCATAGAAGACAGTGGTTATCAAGGAATAGCTGCATACCATAGTAATAGTTATACACCGAAAAATAAATCGAAAAATAGAAAATTAACAGATTTAGAAAAGGAGTATAACAAGGCTTTAGCCAAAGAAAGGATGAGCATTGAAACTATAAATAGGAAACTCAAAATCTTTAAAATCTTATCCTGTAAATATCGGAATCGTCGTCGAAGATATAGTTTAAGAGTTAACCTTTTGGCGGCTGTTTATAACTATGAGTTAGGGATAGGTGTAGCAGCTTCTTAAAAGTTGCCAAACATTAATCCAGTGAAGGGGAATTGTAATTAGTCAGGAGAATTTATTCTCAATTTTTATAATTGAGATAGTTTGTGCTGCTTAAATAAAGAGGTTTTGACAACCAAATTAAAGCATATCTAAAGAGTTTTGGGTTAAAAGTTAAACTTCAGGTTTTCATTCAGAACAAATGCACTAATTAACTAATTTTCCCAAAAAATTAGTTAACCGACCATTGTAACATATAATTAATTTGCAAGAGTTCTTATCATGGAAGAGCAGTTTCCATTCAGACGCTTCACGAATTGGAAGCAAGCGTATTCGGTCACGCCATAGCAATCGCTTCCCAAGTTTCCATTCAGACGCTTCACGAATTGGAAGCAAGGTTAAAAGAAGAACAAAAGTCAAAAAACAACGACTTTGGGTTTCCATTCAGACGCTTCACGAATTGGAAGCAAGCTAGATAGGGTAGTGGTCTGTCAAGATGTTATTGACGGATACAATCTTTTTAATTTAATTCGGGCATCTTCAGTGGTAAATCGCCAATCTACAGGAGCAGAATTTTCATTTCTGCGTTTTTCCCAAGCTGCTACTTCTTCTGTTAAGATTTCCTTGTCTTCAATACGCCGCTCAAGGCACTGTCGGCTTAAAACACTCAACTCAATTTCAGCCATATTTAACCAACTTCCATGTTTAGGAGTATAATGAAACTCCAATTTATCCAGAATGCGTCTTGCTTCGACTGGGGTAAAAGCTTTATAAAGAGATGCTTTGACATGAGTATTCAGATTATCTTGAACTACTTTAATTTTCTTGGCTTGAGGATGACGTTGAGAACTAAATACTTCATTTGTTGGGCATAGTCAACACTCCTACGTTGGTCAGTGACTTCCACGTGTCTCCAACCCGTGAACGGCTCAAAAAACATGAATAAATTAGAAACTCCCTCTCGCTGATATTCATAATCAAAACGTTCGGACTTACCCGGTTCGGCAGCAATTGGCGAATTGATTTCTGAAATCAGTTGTTTTGAGGTCTCATCAAAACAAACTAAGGGATAATCTGGGTCATAGTTGCTGGTGTAAAGTTGTAACACTTCTGACCTTTGACAGACAAATTCGGCATTGGCTTGAGGTGGAATTACCCAAGATTCTTTTAACCAAGGTTTTAGCTCGTTTTTTTTAAGACCTGTCGCACTGTTTCATAAGAAATGCTTTCTATGTATTCTAAAGTTACCATTTCCTCTGCCAGTAGTCGTAATGTCCAACGGTTATAACCTTGAGGCACTTGTGAGCAAGCCAGTGCGATTAAATGGGCTTCTGCTTCTCCGTCTATCTTTTTGAGCTTTAATGACTTTTTCGGACGAGGGTTAAGTGCATTTTCTAGGCTTTCTTCCACAAATCTTTGTCTGACTCTCTCAATGCTTCTGGTACTGATATTCAAGGCTTCACTGATTTGTTTATCTGTACAACCTCCATCGGGTTGATTGATATATGCTTTCAGTAAAATTCGAGCATGATTAATTTTTCTAGCGGAAGCTTTACCTGTTGTGGTTAGTTTGTTGAGACTCTTGCGTTCATCTTCAGTTAAGCAGACAATGTATTGTTTGGCTGGCATTGTTTTTCGGGGTTAGCTTATTTACATTCCTATTATCCGACATAATTGCTTTGACAGACCACTAGACATCACTACAAGGCGAACCCTAGTCAACCTGTAAAATTACAGGTGATTTTATCCGAAGAAGAAAATCCTCATCCCGGAGTTAATCCTATCAGTTGGCTCCTCTTAACTAGCCTAGACATTAGTAGCTTTGAATCGGCGATAACCTGCGGGCGCTGGTATAGTTATCGCTGGTTGATAGAACGCTATCATTTTGTTTTAAAAAGTGGTTGTGGACTAGAAAAACTGCAATTAGAAACGGGTCGTAGAATTGAGATGGCCTTAGCTACCTATTCGATTGTAGCGAAAGCGATTACTCTGGTTAACCTATCAAGCGCGCTTACAGGGGTAGGAAAGTTGTGAAAGTTTTTTGGAAGAACATGAATGGCAATCTTTGTGTGCCACTATTCATAAAAAGGTTCCGCCGCCTAAAAAGCCGCCCTCCTTGGCCAGAAGCGGTCAGAATGATTGCTTCTCTTGGGGGTTTTTTAGGTAGAAAAGGCGACGGTGAACCTGGTGTTAAAACTATTTGGTTGGGACGGCGAAGGTTACATGATATCAGCGAGACTTGGAAACTATCTGCTCAAATTAGTTCCCCCATAGAACCCCCTTGAGCCATCTTGCACACTTTTCTCTTTTTGTCAAATTTTATGTTAAGAAAGATGTGACTAATGGATAGGGTGCCGAACTGTTTGGTACTTTATTGATGACGACAATGCCCAATTAGCCAAGGTTTGAGCTATCACCACTACAATAAAATCACTACCTATCTTGATTTAGAGGATTTTTTCTAAACCGTAGACGAGGGATTGCAGCTGAGTAACTTTGCGGATAGAGAGGAGAACCCCCGGCATATAACAGGAGCGATCGCTGGTATCATGACGAAGGGTATAGATTTCCCCGGGGGAACCGAAAATGACTTCTTGGTGGGCGATTAAACCGGGTAGACGCACGCTATGAATACGGATGTTCTCAGCAGTTAAACCGCCTCTAGCGCCGGGGATGGTTTCTTTTTCGGAAACTTGGGCAGGATTAAAGGTTTTACCTAATTCTGCCAGTAATTCGGCGGTTTTGATCGCCGTTCCACTGGGTGCGTCTGCTTTTTGATTGTGATGCAGTTCGATAATTTCCAGATGATCAAAGTAGCGGGATGCTTGCAGGGCAGCCTGTTGTAGTAAAACCATGCCAAGGGAAAAATTGGGGATAACTAAACAGCCGGTGCTGGCTTTTTCGGCAAATTCGGCTAAATCTTGTAGTTGTGCCGCCGATAATCCCGTAGTTCCCACCACGGGACGCACTCCATAGGCGATCGCACTGCGGGTATTGTCATAAACACCGTCGGGATGGGTAAAATCCACCATCACCCCTTGCACTTTTTCCTGAGTTGCCAGGACTAAAACACTCTGTAAATCGTCGAGGATCGGCACTTCTAGGGGTTCACAACCGGCCACTTCCCCCACATCTTGACCTCGAAAAGCTGGATTTCGATCCACTGCACCCACTAAGATCATATCGTCGGCACGAGCAACGGCTTTAATGACTTCCCGTCCCATTTTGCCGGCTGCACCGTTGACAACTACAGGAATCGGGCCTCTATTTGCGGTCATGGTTAATTATTCTCCTTATATATAACCTGAGTTCGGGATAAGAAAAGGGAGAAGTGATATGCTGAAAAACAGAAAACCATTCAGCCACCTTGCCCTAGGGTTAGTATAGATGCTTTATTCTGTCCTGTCGATGATTTTTGCCAATAATTTGCACCTCAATGCTCAAAAAGCTTACTTGCTTATAGACTGAAGACTCGACAACGAAAAAGAAGCTTATGTCTGGGGGAAATTATGACGATTTTAATCGCTTTTCATACGGCGGATTCAGGCTCAGTCTGGTACATCTTCTAAGTGGAAAGGCTTATCCAATAATACTAAATCCGGTTATTAAAAACTGATTATTTATTCTCCCCTTTGCATGAGTGCCTCTTGCATGAGTGCCTCTCCTCATAACTAGCCTATACTCAACGTATTTAGTATAAGGAGTTGTCTGTGCCAGATGGATAGAGGAACCGCCGTAGTAATCATTACAGAAACTTCAAATCCTATTATTTAGACCCTGTAGCTGAATACTGGAGCGATGCTTGTGCCAATTTACCCAGTTATCAGCACTTTGTTGAGTGGATTCCTGTAACTTTGATTCCTTTTTGCCTCTATCTCAAACATTGCTGCTGATGCGTTTCAAATTTGAATTGGCGTACCAAGATTGGCCATCTCAAAACTTTGAAAACCGCAAAAGCCCTCAATTTTTAGGGATTGTAACATGAGTGATTACCCCGGATTTTCAGTTATTAAATCTAGTTTATCTCAACCCCAGAAAACACCTCAATTAATGACAGAGCATCACCATGGCGATACCGATACCCAAACTTAAACCGACCAGCACTTGAAAAGGAGTATGACCGATTAATTCCTTTAAACGTTCCTCGTTAAATTCCTTGCCCTCCTGGAACATTTCATCGATAATTTGATTGAGAATCCGGGCCTGTTTTCCCGCTGCCTGACGCACTCCGGCCGCATCATACATAACAATAACCGCAAAAAGCGCAGCGATCGCAAATTCGGGACTAGACCAACCCACCTGTAATCCTACCCCAGTAGCCAAGGCCCCCACCAGTGCCGAGTGAGCGCTAGGCATTCCCCCCGACGAGACTAGATAGCGCAGACTCACCTTACCATCGCGGATTAACTCAATCAGCGCTTTTAGTCCCTGGGCAGTGAAACAAGCTAAAAGAGAGACTAGCAGTATTTGATTGTGTAACACCTGCTCGAAGTCCTGCATAATCTCATTCGTTTAATTTAATTTTTACGATTAACAATATACTCGGCGATGGCCCGTAAAGGTTCAGCAGCCTCATCGTAGCTACTCAATTCACCGATGGCACTATCTATTAAGTGTTGAGCTTGCTGGCGAGACCCTTCTATCCCCCAGAGACTAGGATAGGTGGCTTTTTGTGCCTGTAGATCCTTCCCGGCGGTTTTACCCAATTCCTCCTTTGTCGCCGTGATATCGAGAACATCATCGATAATTTGGAAAGCCAAGCCAATATTTTGAGCGTAACGGGCTAATTTAGCTATATCTTCCGCTTTTGCCCCCGCTAAAACTGCCCCCGACACCACAGAAGTCTCCAACAGGGCCCCAGTTTTCTGAGTATGGATAAAACCGAGAGTTTCTGCCGAAATATCGGGTTTTCCTTCGGATTCCAAGTCTAAAACCTGACCTCCCACCAAACCCGCTGCCCCGACAGTGCGACCTAAACGGGCAATTACCTCTAAAATCTGTAGGGGAGGTACATTAAGAGTCTGGGTAGCCACATACTCGAAAGCGTAGGCCAGGAGACCATCCCCGGCTAAAATAGCGATATCTTCGCCAAAAACCTTATGGTTGGTTAATTTCCCGCGTCGGTAATCATCGTTATCCATGGCGGGTAAATCGTCATGAATCAATGACATCGTGTGTATCATTTCTAGAGCGCAAGCGGTGGGTAAAGCCATCTCTAGGGAACCCCCCATCAATTCACAGGTAGCCAGACATAAAATCGGCCGCAGACGTTTGCCGCCA
Source organism: Microcystis sp. M079S1 (assembly GCF_020246425.1). Lineage (NCBI taxonomy): Bacteria > Bacillati > Cyanobacteriota > Cyanophyceae > Chroococcales > Microcystaceae > Microcystis > Microcystis sp. M079S1. The sequence continues at coordinate 680 of NZ_JADBSZ010000260.1, read as the reverse complement.
GCGAGGAGAGAATAGCGCATCGCCTCGTAGATTTTGGCAGGATTGCCGATAACTAAAGAGCTATCTAAAGCTGACTCGACAATTAACCGCTTTTCCTCCAGATAGGAAGCCAGAGAAAAGCTCTCGTTTTTCCTCACTTCTACTCCTCGTTCGCCCCTAGTAACCATGTCTTTTTGTCTTGAACCGACTGCTTTTAAAACTATATCAGGAAACTCCACCTCGATCGGAATTAAACTGACTGCTCCCTTGTCCCCTAATCTGTTGACTATAGACCTCTTGTAAAAATCGAAAATCTTTCCTTAGGACAGTAGACTCCGAGACAGGAGGAGAAAAAAGACAACAGACGACTACAATATCCGTACAAACTCTGATTATGTCAAATTTATCCAGTATTTGAGATATTATCACCTGATAGCAGCTCAAGAGATTAATTACGCCTTCAGACTCCACGGCCGCGCCGGAGTTGACATTCCGAACATTTGTACTAAAATTTCCCAGACGGAGAGAGGTCAATTTTCTTTTCTGATGCCTATTTTCTCTGGCTCTTCGGTTTGTCTTATGCAACGTACAGGGTTATAAGGAATGAAACTCTTATAGAGAAAGACATTTGGCGATTTTTGTTAATTGTTTTCGATCTAGAGCGAACTAATCAATTAAATCTCTTGCCAGATAAGGATTTA
>NZ_JADBSZ010000026.1:0-5994 GCF_020246425.1 Microcystis sp. M079S1 | reverse complement strand
GATGAATTAGATGTAATCCATTTAATTGAGGAATTAGAAAGCTTGAGTAAAAGAGATAAAAACCGAGTCAGTAGCTTACTTGAACAAGTGATCAGGCATTTATTACTTTTACAATATTGGACAACAGAAGCAGAAATAAATCGGAATCATTGGCGAGCGGAAATTATCAGTTTTCGCACGCAATTAAGAAAATGTTTAACGACGAATTTACAGAATTATTTGGCTGAGGAATTACCGATAATCTATCAGGATGCTTTCGATTATGTTCAACAAAAAACTGGTTTTTCTGGCGATTTTCCCTCAGAATGTCCTTACAGTTTAGAGCAATTATTAGATAAAAATTGGTTCAACTGTGAAGATTAGACATTAAAGATGTTAAAATTATCAAGGAAAGCCGTTCTAAAACGATGGGTTTTTTAACCCAAATTTGCGATAATAAGATGCGCTCAAATTATCCCCTTGGCATCAATGCAGATTTTTAGTTCTTTTGTCTCATCTACGGCCACTTTTGCCGAATTATCCCTACAAGCAGCCAAGGCCCCTGTTGATACCCTCACCGGTTGGTCATTAGAGGATCGCGATCCGCAGGTGATCGAAAAATTTGTCCCCCTTCTGGATTGGTTTTATCACCATTATTTTCGCGTTAAAACCGATGGTTGGGAAAATATTCCCCCCTCAGGACAGGTATTATTCATCGGCTCCCATAACGGCGGTTTAGCGGCTCCCGATATGTTTATGATGATGTATGATTGGTTTCAGCGCTTTGGCAGCGAGCGCTTAGTCTATGGTTTGATGGATTCGCGAGTCTGGCGAGTTTTTCCATCCCAAGCGCATCTAGTGGCCCAAATGGGGGCCATTCATGCTCATCCGAAAATGGCGATCGCTGCTTTAAATAGTGGCGCTAGTGTCCTCATTTATCCCGGAGGTGCTACCGATGTTTTCCGTCCCCACAGTTTAAGAAATAAAATTCATTTTGCCGGTAATCAAGCTTTTGTTAAACTAGCTTTACAGTACGAAGTGCCGATTATTCCCGCCATTTCCCACGGCGCTCACTCGACCCTGTTTGTCCTCGACGATATTTATCCTCAATTAAAAGAATTGCATAAAAAGGGTATGCCTTGGCCCTTCGGTATTGACCCCGGGACTTGTCCCATCTATTTCGGTTTACCCTGGGGACTAGCTATCGGTCCCTTGCCGAATATTCCCTTACCCGTATCGATACAGACGCGGGTTTGTCCCCCAATTATTTTTGAACGTTACGGCAAAAAAGCGGCCCGAGACCGCCGTTATGTACGGGAATGTTATGAGAAAGTCTGTTATTTGATGCAGCAACAACTCGATCAATTAGTGGCGGCCAATTCTCCCTGATACTATACAGGAAAGTGGGGACAGAGCGATCCCCATTGAGGATTTCTGCGGTCAGATTGGCCCGCTTGTGAGATAATGAAGTGTTTTGAGCAAAGTTATCAGTACAGAGTTTTCTCTTGAGATTTGACGATTATTTGGGGAATGCAGAAAATTATGAAACTATTACCCGCAGAATGCCAGCATTTACAAGACAAAGTAGCCATAGTAACCGGGGCCTCGCGAGGGATCGGAAAAGCGATCGCCTTAGAATTAGCCAGCCAGGGTGCTACTGTAGTGGTGAACTATGCTAAATCTAGTAGTGCTGCCGATGCCGTTGTCGAAGCAATTACCGCGGCCGGGGGAAAGGCAATAGCTCTACAAGCAGATGTGGCTAAAAGCGAAGAAGTGGATAATTTAGTGGACAGTACCAAAGAAAAATTCGGTCATATTGATGTCTTAGTTAATAATGCCGGTATTACCCGGGATACCCTAATGTTAAGAATGAAATTAGAAGACTGGCAAGCGGTCATCGATCTCAATTTAACCGGGGTTTTTCTCTGCACTCGCGCCGTCAGTAAATTGATGTTAAAACAGAAAAGCGGCCGCATAATTAACATCACTTCTGTATCCGGTTTGATGGGTAATCCGGGTCAATCTAATTACAGCGCCGCTAAAGCTGGTGTTATCGGTTTAACGAAAACTTTAGCGAAAGAATTTGCCAGTCGAGGCATCACTGTTAATGCCGTGGCCCCCGGCTTTATTGAAACTGATATGACTCATGACCTCAAAGCAGATGAAATTCTCAAATATATCCCCCTCTCCCGTTATGGAAAACCGGAAGAAGTCGCCGGAATGGTGCGTTTTTTAGCCGCCGATCCCGCCGCTATTTATATCACCGGTCAAGTCTTTAACGTCGATGGTGGTATGGTTATGGCTTAATTCAGTTATCAGTGATCAGTTATCAGTGATTAGTTATCAGATTAAAGTGATAAGTTTTAAGTTTTAAATGATATTATTCACCGATCAATCTTCACTAATTACTGATTACTGATTACTGATTACTCTTCACTAATTACTGTTTACTGATTACTGAAAATGACTTACTGTTTAGGAATTATCAATCGTTTTGGCATTGTTATGGGGGCGGATTCTCGCACGAATGCGGGAGTCGATTATATCTCGGCCTATCGGAAATTATTTGACTTTTCGGTATCGGGAGAAAGAGTAATTATGGTCTGTACATCGGGCAATTTATCGATTAGCCAAGGAGTGATTCACGAACTAAAAAGAGATCTGCACAATCAAGAGGATAAAAATCTCCATTCTCTGACTCATCTCTACGATATCGCCCACTATATCGGTGATAAAAGTCGTCAAGTACAAGCTAGGGAAAGAACTTGGCTAGAACAAGATAATATTGATTTTAAATGTAAGTTTATTCTTGGGGGACAAATTAAAGGAGAAGAACCGCAATTATTCCTGATTTATCCCCAAGGAAATCATATTCAAGCCACCAAAGAAACGCCCTTTTTACAGATAGGTGAAACTAAATACGGTAAACCGATTCTCGATCGCACTATTACCTATGATACACCCCTAGAGGAAATGGCCAAATGTGCCTTACTTTCCATCGATTCGACCATGAAATCGAATATTTCCGTCGGACCGCCTATCTATTTGAGTATGTATGAAGCGAATAGCCTAAGCCTACGTCATAAGTTACAATTGCGCCTAGGAGATCCCTACCTAGCCAAAATGCGGAAACTCTGGGAGGATTACGTCCGGCAAGCTTTCGAGGCTATGCCCAATGTGGAATGGCATTATACCGATGAAGACCCCAAAGAGGATATCATAATAGATTAAGTAGCTCTTTTTAACTTAACTTTACAACTCGATGATCATTGTTACCTTGATGTTGGCAGGTAGTCTAGCTTGGTTTTTTAGCACCCTTGCTGGTGGGGGCAGCCCCCTGATTCTACTCCCCGTTTTAGGTTGGTTTCTCGATGCTGCCGTCATTCCTCCAGTTTTAACCACGGGGATGCTACTCGGTAACGTCCAACGCATGGGAATGTATTGGCGCGCCATTGACTGGCCCTCGACGGTGTGGTATCTACCCGGGGCAATTATGGGATCTACCCTCGGTGCTTTTGTCTTTGCCCATTTACAATTCAAATGGTTGCCGCTAGTTTTGGGAATTTTTCTGGTTTTCTCCTCGCTTAAACAATTATTTCCCCAAGAAGAAAATCCTTTTTTTGAGATTAAAACTTGGTATTTTATGCCCTCGGGATTTATCTACGCTTTCCTCTCAGGATTAGTCGGTAGTACCGGCCCGATGATGAACCTGTTTTATATCAACTATGGGCTAGTTAAAGAACCAATGGTGGCCACGAAATCCGTTCACATGGTAGTAGTTCATGTGGCCAAATTAATCGCCTACGCATCCTTTGGAGTTTTACATCTGCCCTTTCTCGGTTACGGTTTATTATTAGGATTAGCGGCCTGGCCGGGCAATTGGTTAGGACAAAAAGTTTTAGAAAAAATGAGTCCCCAACAATTTAAACAAGCAGTGATGTTATTCGTTTCGATGAGTGGCCTATTGATGATCTGGCGAGAACGCGGCATCGTCTTTTAAAATTTTGCTGACAAGGGGACAAATTTTGCTAAAATACTAGATAAAGGTGAATTGTATTAACCCCGTGTAATACGCCGATAACCGTTAAATTTGCTCCTTGATTAACCCCGCCACTGAAAATGACAGAAACCGCCAATTTTACCCTCGAACAAGGTTTAGAACGCTACCAACAGGGAGAAAGCGCCGCCAGTTTATTGCCAGAATTTAAACAATTAAGCGATCGCAGTCCAAAAAATGCCGCCGTTTGGTCCTGTTTAGCTTGGTTATATATGCTCACCGATAAACCGGAATTAGCCCTAAAAGCCGCCCAAAAAGCCGTTAAACTTGATAAAGTTTCCCCCCAAAACCGGATCAATTTGGTTTTAGCTATGTTGGAAACCAAAACCGCCGGAGTTAGGGAACATATCGAACTGGTGCAACAATTAGTTAGTTTAAACAAAGAAGTTCGCCAAGAAGTGGATGAAAATATCGCCGATGGTTTAGCTAGAAAACCGGACTGGAAAAGTTTAGAACGCGTCAAAGCTTGGTTAAATGAATAAGAATATGGAATTATCAAAACAGTTATTACTCGGCTTAAAAGCCAATGATTTTCGGCATCCCATCGACCTAGAGGCCACTAATTCCCTTAAACAGTTGCCTGGGTTAGATATAGCCGTGAGAAGTTTATTAGGTTCGGTTGCTGAGGAATTCTTTTACTTAAATAACATTGCTGCTAGTGTTTTGGTGGGGGAAAAACAATTACCCGACCTGCATAATCTCCTCCTAGAAGCTTGCCGAATTCTCGACTTAGAACCACCTCAATTATACATTCAACAAAACCCCGTTCCTAACGCCTATACCTTCGCCATGCGGGGCAAAAAACCGTTTATGGTGATGCACACTTCCCTAATTGAAATGCTGACTCCCGCAGAAATTCAAGCGGTAATGGCCCACGAATTAGGTCATCTCAAATGTGAACACGGCGTTTATCTGACTTTAGCCAATATTATGGTCCTAGCGGCGGGATTACTGCCCAATTGGGGGACAATGTTAGCACGATCCCTACAGGAGAGAATGTTAGCATGGGTGCGCTGCGCCGAGTTTAGTTGCGATCGAGCGGCTTTATTGGCAGTTCAAGACCCAAAAATCGTCATGTCGGTGTTAATGAAGTTAGCCGGAGGTTCCCCCAGTCTCGCACCTTTATTAAATTTAGAGGCTTTTATCGATCAGGCCAAGTCCTACGATGCCGTCAGCGCCTCGGAAATTGGCGAAATGTTAAAGGGTTTGCAAACCCAACAGTTAACCCATCCCCTCCCCGTCCTGCGCGCGCGAGAAATCGATCGTTGGGCCAGTTCCCCCGATTATCAAAATTTGTTAAAGGGTCCAAAAATGGGTTATAATGACAGAACTAATGCCAAGGGCGAATGGCGAAATTGGTAGACGCACCACACTCAAAATGTGGCGAGGCAGCCCCTCATGTCGGTTCGAGTCCGACTCCGCCCATCAAATTACAGTAATTTCTAGCTATTATGGTCTAGAAATATCCCAGAATATTAGCCTAGTTTAGATTTGATTAGTTTTTATCCTGATACTCATACCTGTATTAAGAATAAAATTATTTATCTCACACCAGGTCAGAATTTCTGGGTCTAATGTTTCCTTTTCTGGTGCATTGGGTTCTCCGATTGCCCAAACCACTAAATCTCTATTTTTTCTCCGTAATTGCTTAACATAAAATGGGTCAATATTGTCATCCATCAGATATTGCAACATCATAAACTTTGCCTTTTTGCTTGTCTTTCCGCTTTAATTTTCATTAATTTCTGTACGACAGTCGAAGGATTTTGTTTTGGTTACTCACGCATTTTTTGACCCCATTCTCACCCATCAGCTATGTAGGGTCTGCTGAAAAAGTTTTTCCTAGAAGCAGGGTGTAGGGTGTAGGGTGTGGGGTGTGGGGTTTTACCGATTTTGAGGGGGTCAATTACCTAATTTTCAGGGAAAAAGTACCTGAATTTCCCCCTGATCACTCCCAT
>NZ_JADBSZ010000259.1:0-6365 GCF_020246425.1 Microcystis sp. M079S1 | reverse complement strand
TTAAACCAATATCTTCTCGTCAGTCAAGGGGAGATACTAATAGAATCCTATAGCAAAACCTCAGAGAATAATTGGTTACTGCAAGAATACACCCCAGCCAGGGGAATTATATCCCTAGATTCTTTAGGAATTAGCTTAAATATTGCCGATATTTACGAAGGAATTGATTTTAATCTCAACTCCTAACTTTAGCTATCTTTTAAGAGGACGTACTAAAAACAATTTTACCATCTTTTACCGCCACTAAACGCAAAGTTAAGGGACCAGCCGTATTAGTTTTACTAGCGGCAATTGCCTCAAGTGTCTCGATAGAATTACCCGACTTTTTGACTTGACCAATAAAGTTAACTACCGTAGTTAATAAACCATCTTCCACCTGAATTGACCCTAAAACTCCCGCACTTCTAGCGCGAAATTGAGCCGAAGCTAAGAGTAAATCTAAGCGCTTTTGTAGGTCTTCTTCTGTCATATTTTGGGGATCAATGGAAACGGCAGCGATTACCTGTTTCTCCTCAAAAACTCTTTGATTGGGAACCACATCAGCAAAGACACGAATCTCGGTTTCTCCTAAGACATAATTACCTGCTGAAAGGATTCTCACCACATATTCTTTACCGTCCTGTAATTGTTGACTTAACTGTTCTACCTGTGCTTTTGTGATCTTAACTAAACGCTGGTCAAAATTAGGCTGATTCGGTTGGGTGGCACGGATAGCATTCATATTCGCTTCTCGCAATAACTTATCAATAACAGCGACAATAGCTTGAGTATCAACAATACGAAAAGCTCCAAAAGATAACACCTGTCCCCGGAAAATAGCGATTTGTTTTTCCCGCAATTCTTGATAGGTTTGATAGTATTGTTCTAAAACTTCCACTTCCCGCTTAAGAAAAGCCATTTGGGTTTCTAAATCTTTTAATTTTCCCTCACGCTGTTGCAAAGCCAAATTTTTATCTACAATCGAGCGATCGAGTTCTCCAATGCGTTGATCCCGGCGATCAATTTCTAGCTGTAGGGTTTTTTGCTGGGTTTCCAACTGTTGAAGTCGCGCTTGTCTGGCCGTTAATAACTTTTGTTGATTAGCCAACTCTTTATCTCTAACTTGAACGGTGGTTTGTAGTTGATTGATCTGACTAGAAAGAATTGATTTTTGTTGGGACAATTGATCTCGTTGACTGATTAACTGTGCCTTTTGATTAGTTAAAATAACTCGTTCATTGTTTAAATTAGCCACTTCCTTCCGAAACTTTTCCAACTGTCCCGAAACTAATCGCAAACGTTGACGAGAAGCTTGATAATTTTTGTTAAGAACCTCTAGACGTTTCTGCACGGCTATCTGTTCACTTTTAGCCGTTTTTAAAGCCTTTTCCACCTGATTTTTTTGTTCGGTGGTTTTTCTCACCTGACTTTCCAAATCCTTAATAGCGGCACGACGTTCATTTAAAAGACGATCCAGTTCAAAAACCCCTTGACGCAGGGATTTACTAGAAGCAAACAAGACAATTAAAGTCGAACCGGCGATCAAAATTCCCGTTACAATCGTCATCAAAGTTGCGGTTTGTTTCGGACGCAGATTAAATAAACGCATCCTTTTCTTACCGATACGGCTCCCTATGCGATCGCCAACCGCCGCTATCAGACCACCTAAAACCACGATGGCCAAAACCAAAATATAAGCGCTAGTCATCCAGAATTTAAGTAAATTGTTGACTGAGAGCGACGGGATTATGGACGGTAATTTTCTTCTTGTAAATTGAGACCATTTCTTGATCCCGCAGCTCTCCCAATAAACGGGTGACAGTGACGCGGGTAGAACCGATCGCTTCTGCGATCGCTTGGTGAGACAATTTTAGATCCACCCGGATGCCATCGGTGGTGGGAACCCCAAAATCACGACAGAGAATCAATAAAAAACTGACCAAACGGGAACCCATATCCCGGTGAGCCAAGGTTTCGATCATCATTTCCGTTTGCAGAATGCGCGAGGACAACCCCTGCAGCATCAACATTGATAAATCGGGATTATTGCGGAGGGACCTTTCTACCTGATCGATCGGGGCCGAGAGTAATTCTACCGGAGTAAAAGCCACGGCATGATAAAAACGATCCGATCGCTGGCCGGTGAGTAAGGATAGCACACCAAAGACGCTATTTTCCCGCAGTAGAGCCACGGTAATTTCTTCTCCCGCTTCATAGACTCGCGACAACTTAACGGCTCCTTTCAGCAAAAAATAGACTCTTTCAGCGGGATCTCCAGGGAAAAAGATCGTTTTGCCACGCTCGAACAATTCCACCACCGGGGGGAAATTGCCGCTGCCGATTCGACGGAACACATCTGCTAGGGGTTTGTCTTGTATTAGGGATAAGTCCATCTCACATCCAAAAAAGGGGAAAATTGTTTTTATTATGCAACGAGTGTCACCTCTATTAAACATAACCGCTCCCTAAACTGGGAAAAGTTTTGGGCGCTTTTTGCCAGACAATGGGGGAGGGGTGATCATTGCTGCCCCTTTATCTGTATCCCTATTATACCGAATCTCGCTGGGGTCGGCTATTGGGGAGATTTTTGTAAGAGAAACGAGAACTATGTTAGATTTAACGGGAAAAAACGCCCTAGTGACGGGGATTGCCAATAATCGCTCGATCGCTTGGGGAATTGCCCAACAACTCCATCAAGCTGGTGCAAATATCGGTGTCACCTATCTCCCCGACGAAAAAGGCCGTTTTGAGAAAAAAGTGCGAGAATTGGCCGATGAACTTAATCCCGCTTTTTATGTCCCCTGCGATGTCCAAAATGACCAACAGGTAGAAGATACTTTCGCTACAGTGGCGGAAAAATGGGGTAAACTGGATATTTTGATTCACTGTCTCGCTTTTGCCGATAAAGAGGGTTTAACGGGCGATTTTACCGCCATCCCTCGGGAAGCTTTCACTAAATCCCTAGATATTAGCACTTTTTCCCTAACCCGTCTAGCTCGATCGGCTAAACCTTTGATGACGGCAGGGGGAAGTATTATCACTCTTACCTATCTCGGCGGTGTCAAGGTAATTCCTAACTATAATTTAATGGGGGTGGCAAAAGCCGGTTTAGAAATGAGTGTTCGCTATTTAGCCGCGGAATTAGGTGGCCAAAAGATCCGAGTTAATGGTATTTCTGCCGGTCCAATTCGCACCTTAGCATCTTCGGCCGTGGGGGGAATTCTTGATATGATCCATCATGTGGAAGAAATCGCTCCTTTACATCGCACGGTGACACAAATTGAAGTGGGAAATACGGCCGCTTTTTTAGCCAGTGATCTTGCTAGTGGTATTACCGGTCAGATTATTTATGTAGATTCCGGTTACGAAATTATGGGAATGTAGTTTTAAGTAGGTAGGTGTTAAAAATCATCAGCGCCCCCCTTATTAAGGGTAGTAGGGTTGATTCATGAATCAACCCTACTATGAATCAACCCTACTATGAATCAACCCTACTATGAATCAACCCTACTATGAATCAACCCTAGGATCAAGGGGGTATCAAAGGCGAAATCTATCTTCAATTTAATTGAAACGACTATCATAAAAGACTATGATCGTGTTTGTTGCGAAGTTGCTGAAGAGTCTTGCGATCGCTCTCTAGATCGACTTCATTGTAATGTAAATCGGCATCGTGGTTTTTCAAAAAAGCATCCACCACCCAACGAGAAGATAGACCTAAAATACTTCCGACCTCGGCACTGGTGATTTTTTCCGCTCGGTAGGCCTGCACCACCAAAGCCTCTAAAATTTCACGGGTAAGATTATTGTAGTTGTAATGTTGAAGCAATTCATCGGGAATATCGATAGTAATTTTCATGATTTATCTTCCTTTTTTTTGGGTTTACCGATAATGTTTATAGCCTGTCTCATCAAGATTAAGTATGACCTAATTTGATATTGACCACCGACTCCCCACCACGAAAACGTCCTATCTTACCATTAACATAACTGCTATAATATAGCTTTTCAACTTATTTAACATCTTGTACTTCTTTTAACAAAGATAAAATATCGTAGGGAATAAGAGACGGAAAATCGTCAATTACCTTTGAGATGATTTCTAATTTCAACTCAGGTTCTTGCTTAAATTTCTTTAACTTTGGAAAGAGATCTTTCAGAATTTCTTCTAATTTATGCCCTTGAATCCGAAGAAACCACTTAGGTAATTTGATGGTTTTGCGACTAAGATACTGGCATAATAAACAATCATCTTGAACTTCTGATTGAATCTTAGGCTTAACTTTCTCTACTATGAAATCAGCTATTTGTTGAAGCCGAGTATCATCAAAAGTGCCAAAATCAACATAGGTTTCACGCTCACTGAGTCCAACCTCAATGCGTTCTATCAACTTTTCTCGTACAAGAAAAGCTGCTATAAGCACGGGATCAAGAATATAATTCTCGATGCTGTAACGCTTTTCTTTGCCAAGAACTTTAACACGACCATTACCACAATTTTTTAAATCCCAATCAATGATTCCATAGACTGTTCGGTTGCCTCCTTTTTTCAGTTGATTAACAACATCTTTTACTTGATCACAGGTACCATTTCCTCCACCAGACGCGATGAAGTTAAGTGATATCTCAGGAGTTAAATAATCTTTTAGCTTTTCGTGTAATTTCTCATAAAATTGAACATCATAACGGCTTTCAACAAAAACTTGCCGACGATTCTCATAATCTATGCTTAAAGTTGGAACTCCAGTAGTCAAGATAGATAAAGCTTTATCTTTTGTGACCTTTTGCATCCGTCTTTGTTCAGTCTTATACATTGCGTATATAGATTGTTCTGGAGCTAGAGCGACTGTTGAGGGTGAATGGGTAGTTAGAATCACCTTAATATTGCGACGATTGATTAAAACATCTTGAATGGTTCGCAAGAGAGATTGAGTCATTGAAGGATGCAAGGGAGCATCTATTTCATCAAATAGTAAAATTTTGGGATTATCTACAATAAGTTTGTTCTTATCATCAGCGTAATAAAGACACAGTGCAAAAGACATTAAAATCCGTTCGCCTGAAGACAAATCATTGAACCTCACTTGTGAGTTCCTAACTCTATCTGTTAGAATTGGCTCATAAGGGCGATCTTCGTATTGCGGTGGTCGGTTAATCCTGAAATCAAGATTTGCTGTCTCTAGAATACTATTTACAAACTCCCAAGGTGGTTCTCCATATTTGCTTAAAAATTCTTCCTCAGTTAAGAAGCTAACAGTCTCACCTTCTAAATTTGCAACACGTTTGAGCCGATTAGTAAGCCAGTTGCGTTGATAATCTACGAAGATCCTAGCAAGTGACTGCTGAAATATATCAACAGACTGCCAACTTCTAGGAAAATGTTCATAAAAATAATCTTCGTCAAAAGCGACTAAAGGAATATCGGTGTTGCTCTGAAATAAATCGATCAAGCGTTGCCTATTGACTCGATCATTTTGGATAAATCTATTAGTCACATTTTGATTTACAGTAGAAATGGTATCCCGAATAGCTTGAATTATTTGACTTGCTTGCTCTACGCTACTGCCTGTTTTAGTTAATTCTTCTGCTGTAAGACCTATAAGCTCACGAGGCTTAAGTTTATCTAAATCAACTCGATTAAAGTATTGAAGATTTTGAGAAATATGAGTACGAGATTCTTTCACATACTGATTAATTTCATTCCAAAGTCCAGATATTTCTTGAGTAATTTGGTAGGGTGCAAAAGCACCTGTATCTTGTGGAATAAGGTTTGACCAATCAAACCGGCGAATAGGACGTGTTTGATTATTCACTTCTATATCATCAATCCGCATCGACCCATTCTCGATAGCCTCCAGTAAGTGACTTTTCCCCGCACCGTTTACCCCTGTAAGCACCACAAAATCAGGTAGCTCTAGCTCTGGGAAGGAAGTTATTGATTTGTGAATCTTTAGAAACGATAGCTTCATAAGTGTTTATCAACTACTCCGATAATTGGCGATCGCTAATTATTGCTAAACAGCATACAGAATAAGGGTTTTGAAGAAAAGCGGAAAGGAAGATAAGGAAATTATATCTTTACTGCCGAAATCTGAAAATACCCTAGCGCTCGCTCTCTCCCAGCGAACGCTTCGCGCACGCTTCGCGTGACCGAGCCACTTCTAAGACCTGTTCGAGAGATAATCCCAGAGAAGCGGCGATTTCTTGGGGATTAACCCCCGCTCGCAATAATAAGGGAACAGAAGCTAATTTTCCGATGATTTCCCCTTCTTGGCGACCTTCTTGGCGACCTTCTTGGCGACCTTCTTGGCGACCTTCTTGGCGACCTTCTTGGCGACCTTCTTGGCGACCTTCTTGGCGACCTTCTTGGCGACCTTCTTGGCGAC
>NZ_JADBSZ010000258.1:0-8259 GCF_020246425.1 Microcystis sp. M079S1 | reverse complement strand
TGTCAGTCTGTAGAGCGACCATAAGACCAGAACAGAGTAAATCTGTTAAGGCAGGTGCGAAAAATCCTTCGGGAAAGAAGCAGAAACCTAAATCGTGAGGTTTGGGAATCACCGTCCGTTTACGGCGGTGAGGATGTCAAGGGGCTATTTTTTTGCTCTGCCACCACCCGAACCCTGGGCAGAGAGATATAAAAAAGACATAATTGGGTTATTTATGTCTTGAAAAACCAACCTCGTTGATACGAGATTATGGGCGTTTGCGGTCATAATCTACATGAAGTTACGGTGTTTAGTCGGTAAAATTGAGACATAATTGTGTCATTTATATTAATTTTAAAGTTGCTTAACCTATTGTCATTGTTGGAGAAGTATGAGACATTGAGTTAGTCTTCAAAAAAGAGGTAGATAATAACTCTGATTACCTCAAACTCAAATCATCTCCCTTTTCCAAAGAGGAAACAAAAATGGCTAATATTACTATTTCTGAGTTACGCCCTGCTGGTGCGGATTTACTCTTTGATTCTGAAAGCTTTTTAGATTATCTAAATGATAACGAGCTTTACAGTGTTTCTGGTGGAGCCACAACACCAACGACGCCATCGATAAAGACAGTTGTGGTGACCACTTTTGCTTGTGGAGTGGTTGTTGGTATCGTCGCAGTTGGTGCTATTGCTTGGACGCTCTCAAAATAAAGGATGAGTATTATGCAAAAAATCAGGATTGACAACTTAGAGTGTCCTGCTGGATATGATTTATTCCTTGATTCTGAAAGCTTTTTAGATGAAGTACATGAATCTGAATACCAGAGAATCAATGGTGGAGTTTCACCTACACTTGCTAGTAGTGCTTGGTGTTTCGCAGGAGGTGTGGCAGTTGGGGCCGCTATATCGGGTGCCATTGCATGGGGTGTAAAGAAAATTTTAGCATAGAATTTACAGTGTAAATTCTATTTTGAGACAAAAGACTAGGATTTACCTAGGTAAACCTGATGTTTCTGTCTCTAAATAGGAAGCTATTTTCGGATAAAAAATCTGCTGAAAATAGCTTCTATTTACTTTTATTGATGAGTTGAGCTACTCCAACCTTGTCCTTAAGCCACTCGCCAAACAACTCTGACCCAATTTGAAAACGCAACTGATCATTTAACTCTGGCTGAAGTATCTCCTCCACTAAAATCAAATGCACTCCCTTAGAAGTCACAATTGGTTTAAGAACTTCAATATACTTGTCAGTCACATCATAGAAACTCATTTCCCCTAGCAAACCCTAATTAATTTCTAAAAAATCTTGCAATTTTTGTAGATAAGTAGGGACATCTTCTAACATGGGAAAGTGAGCAGTATTAGCCATTTCCACATACTGGATATTATTATTCAAATCCGCCGCCATTTTGCCCATTTTGGCAGGGATAATAATATCTTTTTCCCCTGATACTAAAAGAGTTGGTACCTTAATCTCAGCAAATTTACCAGGCATAATTTCCACTGCTTTTTTACTCACAGATGTATAAATTGTGCCTAGGGCTGCCTCATAATCTGCCCCTAAAAAATCTTCTAAAAAAGCAATTCTTTCTGATTTTGGGATCGATCGATGCAAAAATCTCGCCATAAATAATCGATCGGCAAAAGGTACTTTTAAAAACCAATCATAACGAAACTGTACCACATACTTACCGAATTTATGGAAAGCAGCAAAAGCCGCTTTATTATACTCAAAAATGCCATTACAGGTTAAAACTGCTTTCACCACTCTTTCGGGGTACATAGTAATAAAAAAAGTCGCCACCGATGCCCCCATAGAGTGACTATTGAGATAGACTTTTTCAATTTCCAAACTATCTAAAAACAAGGCCAAATCAAGGGCATATTCTTCTAAATCGTAGGAAAGATCAAGAGATTTTTCTGGCAATTTAGACCGACCAAAACCGCGCATATCGTACAATAAACAATCAAAGCGATCGCAAATTGCCGCAGCGGTTGATCGCCAATAGCGTCCCGATCCTCCCCAACCATGAATAAACACCATAACCGGCTTTTTCTGGGCAGATTCTGACCCCCGAATCCACTCGTAATAGTGGGGAACACCGCGGACAGTGATTGTTTTATCGATTATTTGAGTTTTCATGATAGTTAAGTAGGGAGGCACAATTATTTGTAGGATGGGTTAGCGGTAGCGTAACCCATGCGGGCGTTGGGTTTCATGCTTCAACCCAACCTACGTTCATCTTATATTTAATTCCACCCACCTACTTAAGTAGGGAGGTACAATTATTTGTAGGATGGGTTAGCGGTAGCGTAACCCATGCGGGCGTTGGGTTTCATGCTTCAACCCAACCTACGTTCATCTTATATTTAATTCCACCCACCTACTTAGATACCTAGCCATCCTCGTAAAGAGTTTTGCCAACGTCGCGCATCTGTGTCCGATAGTCGTCCGATTGTCTTAAGGATAACGAACGAGAACGATTTCAAGCTTCGAGTAATCGTTCATAGATGTCGTCTTCCAGATTATCCCAAATCTTAGCCAGTGCAGTTTCGCTGACTTTTTGCCAGAAATCCGAGTTTGTCTCCTCCGGGATGAGGGTGACTAGAACTCTAGTACCCTCTGGAATCGGCACGGATTCGAGGAGTTCGATCCGGCCTTCTTTGACGATCGCAGGAACGGTGTTCAGCATGGTTAACCTCGATTTTTCCCCTTAAGCGGATTCTTGACTGGGTAGAGAGGAAGGATGAACCAATAGCTCTGCCGTGGAACGTTTTTCCACCATTTCGCGGGTGATTAAACAGCGTTTCACGTCCTTGCGCGAGGGCAATTCGTACATGACATCGAGCATTAATTCCTCGACAATACCCCGCAGGGCCCGGGCCCCAGTTTTGCGACGATAGGCTTCTTGGGCGATCGCTAGGACGGCATCAGATTTAAACTCTAACTGTACATTGTCCATCTTCAACAGTTTTTGATACTGTTTCACCAAAGCGTTGCGGGGTTGCGTCAGGATAGCGATTAAAGCTTCCTCATCCAGGGGTGAAAGCGCCGCTAGGACGGGAATCCGACCGACAAACTCTGGAATCATGCCAAATTTGACTAAATCATCGGGAGTCATTTGTTTTAATAACCCTGCCGCTACCTTATCCTTACTAGCTTGGCCATCTCCCGGTTGAATAAAGCCCATGGATTTTTTACCGAGACGCTGATCGATCACCTTATCTAAACCGACAAACGCCCCACCGCAGATAAACAGGATATTGCTGGTGTCAATCTGAATACAATCCTGATAGGGGTGTTTGCGGCCGCCTTGGGGGGGAACATTGGCGATCGTTCCCTCTAACATTTTCAGTAAAGCTTGCTGTACACCTTCTCCGGACACATCCCGGGTAATCGAGGTATTTTCGCTCTTACGGGCAATTTTATCGATTTCATCGATGTAGATAATGCCCCGCTGCGCCTCTTCCACGTCTAAATCTGCCACTTGTAACAGACGCAGGAGAATATTTTCCACATCTTCCCCCACATAACCAGCCTCGGTTAAAGTGGTGGCATCGGCGACAGCAAAAGGTACATCGAGGATTTTGGCCAGAGTTTGAGCTAGAAGGGTTTTTCCCGATCCCGTCGGCCCGATTAACAGAATATTAGATTTTTGCAGTTCGATGCTATCTTCCGGATTGCCGCCACTGGCTTTTTGGGTTTGGATATCTTTGAGGCGTTTGTAATGGTTATAAACGGCCACAGAAAGCACTTTTTTCGCCTCATTTTGACCGATAACGTAGTCATCAAGGTATTTTTTAATCTCTCTTGGTTTGGGAATTTGTTCCCAAGTGGTTTTGTTTTGGCCCGATCGCCGTTTGTTGGGACGTTCCTCCACTGGGGCGACCGGACTAGGCGGTTCCATCAATTCCTCATCGAGAATTTCGTTACACAGTTCCACACACTCGTCACAAATATAGACCCCCGGCCCGGCGATTAATTTTCGCACTTGTTCCTGGGATTTGCCGCAAAATGAACACTTGAGGTGGGAGTCGTATTTAGACATAGTTTATTATTTACAGGGAAGTAACGGGAACGGTAGGATCGGGCAGTTCGGGACGGGAAATCACCAGATCGATTAACCCATATTCTTTGGCTTCGACGGCCGACATGAAAAAGTCCCGTTCGGTGTCGTTGGCGATGCGATCGTAGGGTTGACCGGTGTGGTGAGCCAGCATGGTATTGAGTCTCTGTTTAATATAGAGGATCTCTTTGGCTTGGATGGCGATATCACTAGCTTGACCTTGGGCGCCGCCGAGGGGTTGGTGAATCATGATCCGGCTACTGGGTAGGGACATCCGTTTACCTGCCGCGCCACCACAAAGCAGGAATGCTCCCATACTAGCGGCTAAACCGAAACAAATTGTCGCCACGTCGGGGCGAATTTGTTGCATGGTGTCGTAGATAGCTAGTCCAGCATAAACGGAACCGCCGGGGGAGTTGATATAGAGTTGGATATCTTTTTCGGGATCTTCTGCCTCCAAGTAGAGGAGTTGGGCAACGATCGAATCAGCGACCTGATCATCGACGGGAGTTCCCAAAAAGACAATTCTCTCGCGCAGGAGTCGAGAATAGATATCAAAAGCCCGTTCACCCATGCCAGACTGTTCGATTACCACGGGTAAAACGTTAGCTAGGGAGTTTCTCCCCGTGTTGGCGTAGATAGCAGGGCGACAATTACTGGTAATTGGGTAGTCAGGTGATCTCGATTCGAGCATAATTTTTTCGGTTCCGCTATCACAATCTTAGGGTTTTTGCTTGGCTGTGGAGCTTTTACTGGCAAATGTTAAGCATCTTTAGCACTTCTGTCCATCTATTATGCCCTAAGTTTTCCTTTGTTGGCAGGAATCAGTCATCAGTTATCAGTTATCAGTGATCAGCTATCAGTGATCAGCTATCAGTGATCAGCTATCAGTGATCAGCTATCAGTGATCAGGGGATGGGGGAATGGGGGAATTCAAGCAATACCCTAAAACCCCAACACCCCAACACCCCAATCAGTTATCAGTTATCAGTGATCAGCTATCAGTGATCAGCTATCAGTGATCAGCTATCAGTGATCAGGGGATGGGGGAATGGGGGAATTCAAGCAATACCCTAAAACCCCAACACCCAACACGACCGATAACTCCTTACGGTTATTCTTCCTCGGCTGCCAACACTTCCACTTCGGTGAATGCGAAGGTTTCTTCTGTTTCCTCTTCCTCGCTTGTTTCTTCCTCTAGGGAACCTTTGGGGACGAGGGTGATAGTAGCCTTTTCCTTCAGCCATGCTAGGGTGTTTTCCGCCAGCATTTCTTCGGTGATCACCTGTTCTAGACGCTGCTTATCTATGTCGCGATCGGACAATTGCTCCATGATTTTAGCGATTTTTTCCGTTACCGCTTCGGGACTGACTTCAATGCTGGCGACTTTAGCCAATTCCTGTACCACGAGAGTCTCTTTCAGACTTTCGATCGCATCGGGACGGGTGTTTTCCCGCATTTTGGGAATATTATCTTTTGTAAACAACTGGTTGACATCTAGCCCCATTTGTTGAAATTCCATGAAGCTTTGGGTCAAAATATGCGTCACTTCCTTTTCGATCAGCGTCTCCGGTAAATCTAAAGTCGCACCCTTGACTAATTCCTTGGTTAAAGCGTCATAAATGCTTTCTTTGGTTTCCTTCTCCGCTTGTTCTTGGAAACGTTTCTCTAAACTTGCTCTTAATTCGGCGATTGTCTCCTGATCGCTGACTTCTTGGGCAAAATCGTCGTCAAGCTCTGGTAATTCCTTTGCCTTTAACTCTTTCATCGTAATGGTAAAAATTACCGCTTTTGCTGCCACATCTTCTTTGGGATAATCTTCCGGGAAAGTCAAAGTCATCTCTTTGACTTCTTCCGGTTTCATGCCGATAATTCCTTCCACCATACCCTCGATAAAGCGTCCTGCTTCCATATCCACCCGCAGATCTTCGCCGTCAATATCCGGGATATCCTCGCCAGTTTCGGCGGATTTGCCCCGATAATCAACGATCGCCACATCTCCCAGCTGCGCCCCGCGATCTTCCACGGGAACCAATGTCGCTAACTGTTCTTGACGCTCTTTAAACCAATTTTCCACGGATTCGGGATCATAAACGGTTTCTTCGGCAGTAACGCTCAGATTTTCGTAATCTCCGAGAATAATTGTCGGGGTCACATCCACGGAAACTGAAAAAGTCAAAGCTTTACCCGGTTCATAGGTAGCGATCAAATCCTCAAACTTAGACAATAGCTGGGGATTACCCAGGGACTCGATCCCCTCCTGTTTTAGGGCAGATTCGAGGCAATTTTCCAGTAATTCCTCAATTACCGCCGCTTTTACTGCCTTAGTTCCCAATCTTTGCAGAAGAATCTGACGGGGAACCTTACCGGGGCGAAAACCGGGTATATTGGCCGACTTCGCTAAATTATTTACCACTTTCTCGTGGGTGTTTTTCGTGGTTTCGGCGGGAATTTCAATTTCTAAACCTATCTGACTGGCAGGAAGCTTTTCCTGAATAACTTTCATTGATTTTTCTAGCTCTTACGACAAGGAACGTTTATAATAGGGTGAGCGGTGTTTACGCCTGCGGTGGTTCCGTCCCGCTCATGATATTCTAGGGGAATAGCTGCAGTTGTTCCCCAAGCTGTCACAATCTTTTTATTTTAGCGGTCAATGGGGTATATTTAATTTATTCCGTCCTTGGGGCAGTTAAGCCCAATCAGAAAATTTTGCTGATCAAAAGCCGATCAATCCAAGTTTTAGAATAACTCGGTGGACAAAAAAGATTTTTTACTTTAACGATTTCTTCGGATCATTATCATCACCCAACTCGTCAGGAGGTCACACAATTTGAGTCAAAAAGTACGGGTCGCTATTTTAGGGGCCACCGGGGCCGTGGGAACGGAATTACTAGAATTATTAGCTAGTCGTCAATTCCCTCTCGCTAGTCTAAAATTACTGGCTTCCGAGCGTTCTGCTGGAAAAACCCTCAATTTTCAGGGCGAAAGTCTCCTCATCGAAGCGGTAAACGAGCGCTCTTTTCAGGACGTGGATATTGTTCTCGCTTCTGCGGGGGGATCTACCTCAAAAGTTTGGGCGAAAACTATTGTCGAGTCGGGTGCGACGATTATCGATAACTCCAGTGCTTTTCGCATGAATCCCGAAGTGCCTCTGGTTGTCCCGGAAATCAATCCCGACAGTGTGGACAATCACCGGGGCATTATCGCTAATCCCAACTGTACGACAATTCTTTTAGGAGTGGCGATCTGGCCTCTCCACCAAGTACAGGCGATCGAGCGAGTAGTAGTTTCTACTTATCAGTCTGCTAGTGGTGCTGGAGCGCGAGCCATGGAGGAGGTAAAACAGCAAGCGCAAGCAATTCTTGATAATCGGCAACCTCCCACTAATTCCTTCCCCTATCCCCTCGCTTTTAATCTTTTTCCCCACAATACCCCGATTAATGGTCAAGGGTACTGCGAGGAAGAAATGAAAATGGTCAACGAAACCCGCAAGATTTTTGCTTGTCCGGGGCTGCGGGTTAGCGCCACCTGTGTAAGGGTTCCCGTGCTGCGGGCCCATTCGGAATCGGTTAACCTAGAATTTAGTCGGCCTTTTTCTGTGGTGAAGGCCAGAGAAATTCTTGAGTCTGCTCCGGGGGTAAAATTAGTGGAAGATTGGGACGCTAATTATTTTCCCATGCCAATTGATGCCACCGGTCGCGATGAAGTATTGGTGGGACGCATTCGTCAAGATATATCCCATCCTAACGGTCTAGAATTGTGGCTATGCGGCGATCAAATTCGCAAGGGTGCGGCTTTAAATGCTGTACAAATTGCCGAGCTTTTAGTTAAGAAAAATCTCGTCGGTTCAAAATTAGCAACAGTTTGATAATTAAGCTATCAGCCATCAGCTAGATCAAGGCGATGATAACTAGACCTCTGGTAAAAATCAAAAATTGTTGTTGGGGTTAGGAGCCAGTAGTCAGTAGTCAGGAGGATTAAAAATGAATAATAATCAATTAAATAGTCCTACCCTAACCCATCCTACAAATAATTAATTGTGCCTCCCTACTTAGGAGGATTGTCAGATTCTTTCTTTTGCCTCTTGCCTTCAGAAGCTGATAACTGATAACTGATAACTGATAACTGATAACTGATAACTGATAACTGATAACTGATAACTGATAACTGATAACTGATAACTGATAACTGATAACTGATAACTGATAACT
>NZ_JADBSZ010000257.1:0-7789 GCF_020246425.1 Microcystis sp. M079S1 | reverse complement strand
TAACCCTTATATAGAAAGGCATTTAGCGATTTTTGTCAATTGTTTTTTATCTAGAGCGAACTAATCAATTAAGTCTCTTGCCAGATAAGGATTCAGTCGATTTATGCCCCCATATCGAACCATACCAAGTCCCGAAGAGCCGATTTTCTGAAGGCTTTCACTGACTTCAGATAACTTGGATAAGTTTTCAATTAGAATTTTAAGCATTTCATTCCCCATATCACGACCAAAAGCGTGTTAGCCAGATTAGCATATTGCCAAAAACCTTGTTTAACTAAATTCCTGACAATTAGGCTCATTCTAGCGATGATTCTTCGATCTGACCGCACCCCTTGACAAAAACTTACAATTATTCGACCTTTAGCGATCGCTATCGGGAGATAGTTGTTTTTTGTTAGAGCAGTATGGAGCAGTCTAACTGATGGCTATATTTCCAGATTATCGCCCGCAGGAAACCAATCTTGATCGAGAATTTGTTCAAGGGAACCAATGGGAATAGCGGGGAAAGTATCGAGGGGTAATTGAGTTCTAACTTGAGCCTCTTTTCTAGCAAATTGATAGCATTCCTCAAAGATTTCGAGAATATAAGGTTTCAGACTAGGGCTATCTTTAATTTCTTCGATTATTTGTCGGCGAAAGTTGATAATTTCCCCTTTCCAGTGACCCTCATTTCTTGCTCTTTCTCCTGTCCAGTAAGTTAGTTTCAGCAAATGTACCAGCAATTGAATCAAAAGATTTTCGATTTTGCGCTTTTCACTCCTTCCCATACTTGCTAATTCCTCTAGTAAATTCTCTAAATCTACCCGCTCAAACTGTCTCGCTTGCAGTTGATTAATAGTAGTTCTAATCCAGAGATAAAAGTCTTGTTCGTACAGGGTTTTATTGTCCATAATTGACCTCTAGATATTACTCATGTTTATTAGTGGGAAACCAATCTTCATCGAGAATTTGTTCAAGGGAACCAATGGGTATAGCGGGAAAAGTATCGAGGGGTAATTGAGAGCGATCACTGGCATTTTTTCGGGCTGAAAGATAACATTCATCAAAAATTTCCAAAAGATAAGGTTTCAGACTAGGACTATCTTTAAGTTCATCTAATATATCGAGACGAAAAGTTCTAATCTCTCCCTTCCAGTGACCTTCATTTCTCTCTCTTTCTGCTCCCCAATATTTGAGTTTAAGTAAATGTTCTAATAATCGGGTTAACAGACTTTTAACTGTGCGTTTTTCACTCCTACCCATACTTGCTAATTCCTCCAGTAAATTCTCTAAATCTACCCGCTCAAACTGTCTGGCTTGCAGTTGATTAATAGTAGTTCTAATCCAGAGATAAAAGTCTTCTTCGTACAGAGTTTTATTGTCCATATATACTTAGTTAAACTGAATAAAATGGGGATAATTATAAAACTTAACTATATAAACTAGCCACATATTCACCATAGCCATTATAGGGGAGAGTTTCGATAATTTCCCAAGATAAATCACTTCTACTACCGATAAATTTTTCCGTTGCTTGCGACCAACGGGGATGGGGTTTACTGGGGTTCACATTAGCCTCAAAATCGTATTCGTGAGCGTCAATTGTGTTCCAGTAGGTGGCGGGTTGTTTGGCGGTAAATTCAATTTTTACTATCGATTTTGCTCCTTTAAAACCGTATTTCCAAGGAATAACCATTCGCAAGGGTGCGCCCTGTTGTTTCGGTAAATCATGACCGAAAATTCCCACAGCAAAGAAAGCTAATTCGTTGGCCATTTCTTCAATTCTTAAACCTTCTGTATAGGGCCATGGTAAGGCTCCTAAATGTAATCCTGGCCCCTGGGTAATTTCTGGATTATAAAAGGAAGTAAAACGGACGAATTTAGCTTCTGGTTTTGGTTCCACTGCCGCAATTAAAGCACTCATGGGAAAACCCAGCCAAGGTAACACCATTGACCAAGCTTCCACACAACGAAAACGATAGATTCTTTCTTCGAGAGGAAAGGTTTTTTTTATAGTATCTATATCGTAGGTTTGGGGATTTTTTACCAATCCTCCCACTTCTACCGTCCAGGGATTCGTCGGTAGTTTCTGCGCTTTTAACCAGATATTTTTCCCCCCTCCGAACTCATAAAAATTATTATATCTCCCCGCTACAGTTTCGGCAGCTATGGGGCGATTTACCGTTAAAAACTGCGGATTCTTGCTGAAACCTTCAATTTTAGGTAATTGCAAACTTTTTTCTAAAGCTTCCGAGGAGGAGGATTTACCACAAGCAGTTAATAATAGGGAACTCCCCGCAATTCCTGTCCCGATTAACCCCTGTAAAAAGCGACGACGGTTAAAATAAACACTTTCGGAAGTAACTTCATTTTCGGAAATTTGCCAGGATTTAGCTAAACGAATTAAGACCATAATTATCCCCGATTTTATTGACAAAAAAACAGAGTTATGATATGGGATACCACAACTCTGATTGTACAATAGTTTGTCAGTTTTTTTAAGAAATTTCGGCGAGCATGGGGGCAGTCACCAGAGGTTCCCGTCGTCCTTTTAAGACCATGGGAACTCCTCGCGAGGGAGCAAGGGTTAAACCGCGACGGCTGGGTTTTTCGGGGGTATTATTAACTAGAGTTAACTGATAATTGGCCAAAATTGTGGCGATAGCGATTTTCATCTCGTAGATAGCTAAAACTTCCCCGATACAACGACGCGCCCCACCACCAAAAGGCATATATTCGTAGGGGGTGAATTGTTTTTCTAAAAAGCGTTCTGGTTTAAAAGTATGGGAATCGGGGAAAGTTTGCTCGCGGTGGTGGGCCAGATAAATACAACCCATAAGAATTGTCCCTTTTTCTAAAGGATAACCATCTAGTTCTACCGGTTTTTCCACTACTCGCGGAAAAGTTAACATTCCCACGGGATGAATGCGTAAAGTTTCCGAACAAACTGCCGAAAGATAGGGTAATCGAGTTATGTCAATGGGGTTAGGATTATCTCCTAAAGTGGCTATTTCTTGCAGAATTTTTGCTTTAATTTCTGGATAGCGATGAGTCCAGTAGAGCGCCCAAGACATAGCGGTGGCGGTGGTTTCATGACCGGCGAATAATAAGGTCATTAATTCATCGCGCAATTCCTTATCGCTCATCGGGTTGCCTTCTTCATCCCGGGCCGACATCAGTAGTGATAAAATATCGGTGCGATTGGGGTTAGGATTAGCTTTTCTTTCGGCAATTTCTGTATAGATAATATCATCAATTTTTTCTTGGTAACGCTGGTATTTTCCCCAGGGACTCCAAGCACCAAAATCAGCCCGCAAAATTGGAAAAAATAACAAAGAAGCCATCACCGGAGAGTTAAAAATATCGAGCATTTCAGCGAGAGTTTTTTTCAGGGTTTGATAACGTTCCCCTTGACTAATTCCAAAAACTGCCTCCATAATTACTTGTAAAGCAATCGCTGTGGTCGCTGAACGGGCCTTAAAAGGTTGATTTTGGGGCAATTCTGCCATTACTCTCAGGGTAATATCGCGGATTAAATCGCCGTAGAAACGCATTCTTTCCCCGTGAAAAGGTGGCAATAAAAGCTGACGGCGTTTTTTGTGGATGTCTCCGTCTAACATGACGACGGAATAATCACCAATAATCGGGGCAATAATCCGATTGGCTTCCCCCGGTGCCGAGAATTGTTTACGGTCATTAGTTAAAATTTGTTGTAGGGCCGAAGGACTACTGACAAAGATAAAATTATCTACAGTTAAACCCACTTTTGTGCTAAAAATATCGCCATGCTTGCGGGCGGCATTTTCCATAAAAGCTACGGGATTAATGATCCATTGTGCCATTTGCAGGAAGGTAGGGGCTTTGACCTTGGGGAGGATTTTCATAGATTAATTGCTATATCGAATGCTAATTATTTCTAATTGTGACATTTTTTCCCCAGAGACGGCAAGGTGTAATATCAAGTAAACAGCAAAATTTACCGGGCTGTTGCTTGTCCTATCTTCTCCCAGAGAGGGGGATTTTCTGGGAATTTTCAGGATTGGCTTTCTGGTCTAAACAATGATAACTACGGTAGAATAGCCCCTAGTTCTATTTAATTCGCTTTTATAGTTTAATCTCTCTTTTATTCTCTTTTTAGGGACTTGTGATGATTATTTCCCAGTCCAGCAACTGGAAAAAGCTGGTTATTTGCCGTTATTTGCCGCTGCTAATCGCCTTTAGCGGCACTTTTCTCCTGATTACTCCCCCCGCTTTTGCCCTCGAATCCAGTGCCTCCACCGGTTTTAATCCTCAAACTATTCTTTTCAATGCCTTAACTTGGGTGGATAGTTTGGGAGCCGTAGGAGCGATCGCGTTTATAATTATCTATATTCTAGCTACTGTGGCCTTTTTTCCAGGTTCAATCCTGACTTTAGGGGCTGGTGTGGTTTTTGGCCTGGTTTTAGGCTCTTTTTACGTCTTTATCGGGGCAACTATCGGCGCTACTGTCGCTTTTCTGGTGGGACGTTATCTGGCTAGGGGTTGGGTGGCGGAAAAAATTCAAGGTAATAGTAAATTTCAAGCTATCGATGAAGCTGTGGGGAGAGAAGGCTTAAAAATAGTGCTTTTAACCCGTTTATCTCCCGTATTTCCCTTTAATCTGCTCAATTATGCCTATGGTGTCACCGGGGTTTCCCTGAAAGATTATCTACTAGGTTCCGCGGGCATGATTCCGGGGACGATAATGTATGTTTATATTGGCTCTTTAGCGGGCAATCTTGCCACTATCGGGACCTCAACACCAGCTACTAACCCAGTTTTACAATGGACTATTCGCCTGATCGGTTTTATCGCTACCGTTGCCGTCACCCTCTACGTCACAAAAATTGCCCGTCAGGCCCTGGCATCAGTTATCAGTGAATAGTAATCATTTATCAGTCAGGGGTTGGGGAAGTGGGGTGTGGGGTGTGGGGTGTGGGGTGTGGGGTGTGGGGTGTGGGAAGTGGGGAGAAAAAAGCTGCCGACCGCCGACCGCCGACCGCCGACCGCCTCCTGACTCCTGACTCCTGACTCCTGACTCCTCAAAACCTAAGACTCTGCACCTCACAACTATGGGAATTGCTATAACTGCTTTAATAAACCTCTTGCATAATTAATTTTTCAGGGTTCAAAAACGGCAAAAATAAGAATTAAATTGCATAAAATCTGTAAATAGACCATTTAACTGATTATTATTCATTCTTAATTATCCTGACTACTGACTACTGGCTACTGACTCCTAACCCTAACAACAATTTTTGATTTTTACAAGAGGTCTAATATGTTTGAAAATAGCTCTAGGGAAGTTAATGTTCTCCCCATGGACGAACATAATCAAAAATTAGTTAATTATGTTCATCCTGCCGATTGGGTCAATCCACAACCCCAAGATTGTTATGATTTAGTCGTCATTGGTGCGGGTACTGCGGGTTTAGTCGTAGCGGCGGGAGCGGCGGGTTTAGATATAGGTTTAAAAGTGGCTTTAGTGGAAAAACACCTCATGGGGGGAGATTGCCTCAATTTCGGTTGTGTTCCTTCCAAATGTCTGATTCGTTCCTCTAGAATTATCGGGGAAATTGAGAAAGCCAAAAAATTAGGAATTAATATTGGGGATACTAGGGTAGATTTTGCCAGAGTCATGACCAGAATGCGGCAAATTCGCGCCGATATTAGTCATCATGATTCGGTGCAACGTTTCCAAAAACTAGGTATCGATGTCTTCTTGGGTAGCGCTCGTTTTTTAGGACAAAATGCTGTGGAAGTGACGGGAAAAACCCTCGATTATAAAAAAGCTGTCATTGCCACTGGTGCTGGGGCCTTTCATCCCGATATACCCGGACTAAAAGAGGCGGGATTTTATACCAATGAAACAATTTTTTCCCTAACAGAATTGCCTCCCCGATTAGCTGTTATCGGTGGCGGGCCGATTGGTTGTGAATTAGCCCAAGCTTTTCAACGGTTAGGCGCGCAGGTGATTTTATTTCATAATCATTCCCATCTTTTGAATAAAGAAGACCGAGAAGCGGCCGAAATTATTGAGAATACTTTGCTGCGGGAAGGAATGCAATTGATTCTCTCCTGCCAAATTGAACGGGTGACAAAAAATGAGCAGGGTAAAACCATTGAATATACTAGCAACGGTCAAGGAGCAACTATCACCGTTGACGAGATTTTAGTCGGTGCTGGCCGGGAGCCTAATGTGTCAGGATTAAATTTAGAAGCGGTGGCTGTGGAATACGATACTCGTCGGGGAGTCAAAGTTAATGATTATCTGCAAACTACTAACCCGAAAATTTATGCGGCCGGTGATATCTGTATGGATTGGAAATTTACCCATGCTGCCGATGCAGCCGCCCGTATTGTGATTAAAAATACTCTTTTTTCTCCCTTCGGTTTCGGACGCTATAAGCTCAGTAATTTAGTTATGCCTTGGGTCACTTATACCGACCCAGAAATTGCTCGTGTGGGCATGGATGAAACCCAAGCACAGACCCGGGGATTGACCACTAATACTATTAAAATTCCTTTGAGTATAGTCGATCGAGCTATCACTGATGGCGAAACAGCAGGTTTTTTAAAAATTATTCACAAACAAGGTTCCGACCAAATTTTAGGAGCCACTATCGTCGCCGCCCACGCCGGTGAGATGATTTCCGAAATTACCACCGCTATGGTTGCCAAAATCGGACTGAGTAAACTCTCTACTGTTATTCATCCCTATCCTACCCAAGCGGAAGCGATTAAAAAGGCCGCCGATGCCTATCGTCGAACTCTCTTGACTCCTAATAGTAAAAAACTCTTGGAATTGTTGACTAAATTATCGCGTTAAAATCAATGATTGCCACCGGAGAACTGCGGCAGAACTTTGAACAATTCTGGCGGCAAGCAGCCGCGCAGTTGGGAAACTCCCAATCCCTCACCGAACGGGGGTCGGGGAAATGGCAAGAGTACCAGTTGGAGAAATACCAACCCCTGACGCAGCTCTGCCCTTTTTAGAATACAAGTAAACGGTGAAAACCTTCTTGCTCAAAATGGCGATCGGTGGTTAATGCTTCATTAATATTGAACTGACGCATCAATAAAAAGCTAACTGCATCACATAAGGAATAAGTCTTATCTTGCCGTGCCATCAATAGTTTGACCGCAGCACGATGTAAAGGCTCATCTATCCAAACTGTCTCGATATCTGGATTTTCTAGCAAATCGGTGATAAATTCTAGGGTAGCTAAACGCGGGTAATGGCGAACTTGAGCTAGAGCAACTAACTCTGCTAAAACGTAACTGTGGGTGATGCTTTTACCTGCACTATCTAACAATTGGACAGCTTCTTCATGTCCTGGTTGATCACGATAGACATAGCAAAGTAACCCAGAAGTATCGAGGAGTATCACCGATTTCATGTCTCCTCATGAGTATCTCCATACTCTCTTCCTAAGTCAGCATCAATGCTTTCATTATCTGCTCCTGTCGGATAGCCGCTAATTGAGCCAGCGTGCGCTCGAAAGCGTTGACGTGCTGCTTCTTTTTCGGCTTCCGTGCGTTGGTCTTTAGCTTTTGTTAAGCGATACTGTCGCTCAAGGGAAGTTGTTACTAATTCTGACAGGTCGATCCCTAATATTTTAGCTTGCTGTTGCAAGGCGGCATAGACTTCATCGCTCAATTCTAGGGTTAAGACTTGACTCATTTGGCTGTACCTTCATTGTGGCTATTGATTAGATTAATTTCTTTTTTAACTCTTTGACCATTATAACCTCGGACATCAGCTTGTCTCTTCACAGTAGCACTGTAGGGT
>NZ_JADBSZ010000256.1:0-12328 GCF_020246425.1 Microcystis sp. M079S1 | reverse complement strand
CATTACGGGACAAAGGGTTAACCTCGATTGATGATTTTCCTTGATATATCTGGGTTTCAGCGATTTTGGGCTTCTCGAAGTAAATCCCAAGCGGGGATTGGAGTTGAGGCTTTTCTCGATTTGTTTTTTGTCTAAGTCCCAATAGCAAAGATACTCTAAATCGAAACCCTAGCCAGAAAAATCGGAAAAACAGCCCTAGGGTTGCTCGCGAGTGCTATAAAGGTAGATAGTCATCTCGATCGCCTAATCGTCCTAACTATGCCACGCACTCAACGTAACGATAATTTTATTGATAAATCTTTTACCGTCATGGCGGATATAATTTTAAAGATACTGCCCGCCAATAAAAAAGCCAAGGAAGCCTTTGTTTATTACCGCGATGGGATGTCTGCCCAAGCTGACGGCGAATACGCCGAAGCCCTCGAGAATTACTATGAGGCTTTAACATTAGAAGAGGATCCTAACGATCGCAGTTATATCCTCTACAATATCGGCATTATCCACGCTAGTAATGGCGAGCATGAAAAGGCTCTGGAATACTACGAAGAAGCTATCCAACTTAATCCCAGAATGCCCTCCGCTTTGAATAATATCGCCGTTATTTACCATTTTCAGGGGGAAAAAGCCAGAGAAGACGGTCAACAGGCCGAAGCGGAAGCACTCTACGACAAAGCGGCAGAATACTGGAAACAAGCCATCCGATTAGCCCCCAATAACTACATTGAAGCCCAAAACTGGCTGAAAATCACCGGGCGATCGGAAATTGATGTTTTCTTCTAAATTGAGGAGACAGGAGACAGAATTCAGGAGTCAGGAGATTGCTTTTATTTATTATCCCCACTCCCTCACTCCCCCACTCCCCAATTCATAATTCATCATTCATCATTCATCATTCCCCATTTCTCCCATGATCGATCGAGCTACAGTTGAAAAAATCGCCCATTTAGCCCGTTTAGAGATTAATAGCGGCGAAGAAGAACAATTTGCGCTGCAATTAAGCGGAATCCTCGATTATTTCGAGCAGTTAAGCGAATTAGACACGGAAAATGTGCCACCCACCACGCGAGCGATCGAAATTCAAAATATCACTCGCGCCGATAGTAATAGACTTTATCCCGATCACGAGTTCTTAGTGCAAGAATCGCCGGCCCCAGAAGGGGATTATTTCCGGGTTCCCCGTATTCTCAACACCGACGAAGACTAAATCAGTGATCAGTGATCAGATTTGAGTTTTCAGTTCACTGATTACTGTTTACTGTTTACTGATCACTGATTTAGATGCCATCTAGGGTTTTTGCTGCTATCTTGGACTAAGATCAGACCTAGCAATGGAGACATAATATAATGATCGCATCTCAAGATGTGGCACCATTTCAGCTTATTTCGAGCGTAGAATCGGCAGCAACAGAATTTAGGCCTTGGGGTTCTTTCACCACTCTAGAAGAAGGTCTTGGTTATAAAATCAAGCGAATTGAAGTGAATCCGGGTCATCGTCTCAGTTTACAGATGCACTACCATCGCAGTGAACACTGGATTGTCGTTTCGGGAACGGCAAAAGTCACCTGTGGAGATAACGAAGAAATTCTCGGAGCCAATCAGTCCACTTATGTGCCGCAGTGTACCGCTCACCGTCTGGAAAACCCCGGGGTGATCAAATTGGTGTTAATTGAAGTGCAAAATGGGGAATATTTAGGAGAGGATGATATAGTCCGTTTTCAGGATGACTATGCTCGTCATCAGAGCTAAGACTGTGTTGAGGGAGACAGAAGGCCAAGAAACTATATTTTCGCCCCAAAAAACCTTTTTAGGTTAGTCTGCCTGACTGTCTTCCCTGTTGGCAAGGCTCGTCAAGTTTTAGAAAAATTTCCTTTTCCGGCCGGGTAGCGGTTTTCCTCATGGGAGGTAAAGGCGCGGGGAGGGGGATTGATTTTGACCATGTTGTGCGCGAAGAACGGGTAAAATCAGCAGAAAAATAAACTTCCCCTAGACCCTGTGTGGGAAGCTTGAGGAAAGCTAGGCTAGGGGAAATGATTTATTCCTTTGCTGGATTAACTTCACCATATAACTCTCATTTGTCAGGACTATAACAGCCAGATGTCAATTCTGTGACAAAGAAAAGCCGTCAGCTTTTTCTCGCCACTTCCCCACTTCCCCCCGCAACGCGCACGAAGTGGTCTCCCCTCTCCCATCTCCCAACTCCCGTCCACCTATTTTCTGAGAATTCTAGAGGTACTTGTAAATATTTGTTACAACGAGACGAGGAAAAATCTGACGACAGGGACACAAGAAAGGATTAGCGACGGGGATCAAGGATTTCAGCAGGAAATTGTATTGGGGATCAAGAGAAACCGATTGTAAAGTTTTCGATACCTCTCGCCGATTCTTGTAATAGTTCGATACATATAACACAGATGATCAGCGATGATTGTAAATTTATATTGCGAATAGCTCATCTTCTTCGGTGTTTTCCCTATACTGGTTTTCATCAACTTTGAGCCGACGTGCAGAAAAGTTAGACCACCAAGTTTGTAAGAGGTCAGGAAGATGCAATTAACCGCAAGAAATAACTGGGGCCACGTTTCTTTAGCAATGCTAAAAAGCTTTCTTCTCTGGAGTTTTGTCCTCACTGTCTGTTTATTAGTAGTGGGATTTCCTTTAGTAGTATTAATGATGACAGTGGGAGCATTGTCGGCGATTATCTTACAGTCAGTTTTACCGATTAGTTCCGTGCTTTTAGTTGCGGGAATGATTATTGGTATTAATATTTTGGCTATCCTAATTAGTGCCGCTTTATTAACAGCAAAAGGTGTTCATCCCCATGAAGTTAGCTGGTTGCACTGGTTACACGGTGAGGTAAAAACCTCTCATCAA
Organism: Microcystis sp. M079S1; assembly: GCF_020246425.1. NCBI lineage: Bacteria > Bacillati > Cyanobacteriota > Cyanophyceae > Chroococcales > Microcystaceae > Microcystis > Microcystis sp. M079S1. Next base: position 9,457 of record NZ_JADBSZ010000256.1, on the reverse strand, counting down.
GCTGTTTATGCTTCTTGCCCCTTAACTTGCGGGGTAGTTCATTAAATCTGATTTTCTTACAGTGGAATTGCTTACCTTTTTTCTATTTAGATTTATTTAAGTTTTCAACTGCTTTATCGGTTGACTATACACACTCCAAGCTAGTGGAACCCGGTTTTCCCGGGTTTTTTCATCGTTATTGAGCTAAAGCAGTTATCTGAATGGTGAGGTACGAAGTTTTCGTTTTGGGGAGTCGGTCTTCGCTCAAATTAGGTTAAACTTCATCTGTTATGAGAAAGGCTGTAACTGAATATTAGAAGATAGGGAAATAAAAGCTTTTTTGCTGTGATCGGTAAACAGTGATCAGTTAACTGAAAACTCACATCTGATCACTGATAACTGATAACTGATAACTGATAACTAACCGGTATAATGGGGGAGAAAACCGGAAAAAATCGATGTCTAGCCTTCCAGAAACCGACAATCCCAGCTACAAGGGCATCTTAAAGGCATTAAACCATTTAATCACCGTTGTTGCCCGTTTACGAGACCCAGAAAGCGGCTGTCCTTGGGATTTAGCCCAAACCCCGGAAACCCTAATTCCCTACGTTATCGAAGAAGCTTATGAGGTGGTAGCGGCGATTAAAAGCGGTGATAAAACTGCCATTGCCGAGGAATTAGGCGATTTACTGCTACAGGTGGTTTTACAAGCCCAAATTGCCAGTGATGAGGGTAATTTTAGCCTAGAAGAAGTGGCTAGGGGCATCACTGATAAATTAATTCGTCGTCATCCCCACGTTTTCGGGGAGCTATCCCTAGAAAATCCCGAACAGGTGCGTCAAAATTGGGAGAAAATCAAAGCTGAGGAAAAAAATGACCCGACTATTAGCGGTAAATTAACCCGTTATGCCCAAACTTTACCACCCTTGATGGGGGCGATGAAAATTTCTCGGCAAGCGGCGCGAGTCGGTTTTGAATGGGAAAATATCGCAGGAGTCTGGGAAAAATTCGGCGAAGAGTTAGCAGAATGGCAAGAGTCCCTAGAATCGGGCGATAAAGAGCATCAACAGGCAGAATTAGGCGATTTACTCTTTACTATTGTCAATCTTGCTCGCTGGTATAATTTAGACCCCAGCATCGCTTTACAAGAGACTAATCTGCGTTTTATTCAACGTTTTTCCCTAGTGGAATCCGTGGCGGAAAAGCCTCTCCATGACTATACACTAGAGGAATTAACAGTTTTCTGGCAGCAAGCGAAAGCTAAGTTACATCAACCATCATCTGGGCAATAATGCAAGAGCAAGAAATTAATAAGGACAAATCTAAGAGTTTTTGGGCTTCTATTCGAGAAAATCTGCAAATTATCGCTATAGCTTTAGTTTTAGCCCTATTGATCCGCACTTTTGTGGCTGAACCTCGTTTTATCCCCTCCGATTCTATGTTACCCACTTTAGAACAGGGCGATCGCTTAGTAGTGGAAAAACTTTCCTACGATTTCCATCCCCCTCGAAGGGGGGATATCGTCGTGTTTGAACCGCCGGCACAATTACAATTACAGGGATATCAAAAGGACCAAGCTTTTATTAAAAGAGTGATTGCCACAGCAGGGGATGTGATTGCTGTCAAGGAGGGCAAAATTTATCTGAATAATCAACCCTTGTCAGAGGATTATATTCTCGAATCCCCTCAATATAATTTAATGCCTTTGCTCGTGCCAGAGAATAATTTATTTGTCATGGGAGATAATCGCAATAATAGCAATGACTCCCATATCTGGGGGTTTTTACCAGAAAATAACGTGATTGGTAGGGCGGTTTTTCGCTTTTTTCCTTTTAATCGTTTGGGGATTTTAGGGGGGAATAGCTAACAGGAATTTTTAGCCCTGACGATGTTGAACAATTAAGACGGAACAGGGGGCGTGATGGAGAACATAATTACTCACACTACCTAAGAATAACTCTCCTAGACCCGATCGCCCACGCCGGCCGATGACAATTAAATCAATATTTTCCTCTCGCGCCACTTTACAGATAGTTTTGGCTGCATGACCGTAAATTTGCCGGTATTCTCCCTTTACACCCATTTCTCCCGCCTGATTAGCTCTTTTTTGCAACATTGCCACCCCTTTCTGCTCAAATTCTTCCCATTGTTGCCGCCAAAAATCGAGAGTGAGATCATTGCCCTGGGCGGGGTAAATATCGGCTAAATTGGGCGGAATCGGTAAAGGGCTATAATCTTCTTCAGGGGAAAGGACGTGCAGTAGTAGGAGGTTAGCTTCGTACTTACTGGCTAAGGATACAGCCTCCTTAAAAACACTCTCCCCCATCTCTGACAAATCTACTGCTATCAAGATTTTTTGATACATTTTTCAGCCTCTGCAACCATGCCTTATTTAACGGAATCCGACGCTATTAAGAATGCGATCGATCACTTTTCTCATTTTCCCATTCTTTGGTTAGATACGGAAGTAGCCGATTACAATAGCAAGACTCCCCGTTTGTCTCTGATTCAAATTCTTGCTGATTCCACGGACTTAACGGGTGAGCGGGTGACAATTTTGGATGTTCTCGATCGACCGGACCTGATCGATTATTTTATCACTAAAATCATGCTGGTTGACCAGATAGAAAAGGTTTTTCACAATGCTAGTTATGATTGTAAATTTTTGGGCGGTAAAAGCAAAGTTAAAAAAATTACCTGTACCCTAGAGTTAGCTAAAAAGGTTCCCTACTATATTGCTCCTTTACCCAATTATCAACTGAAAACCGTGGCTGAATGTCTTTGTCATTTTCCCGCTATTGATAAAAGTGAACAGGGGGGTAATTGGGGCAAAAGACCTTTAACCGCGGCCCAGCTAGAATATGCACAAAAAGACCCCGTATATACGGCCCAAATCCATCATCGTCTTTTGCCGCTTTCCCATTTAATTACTCCCGATCCTGCGGGTGAGAATCTGGAAAGATTAACTAATCGTTATTGGGAAATTTACCAGCAATGGAAGATTTTAGATACAGAGATGGAACATCTCAAGGAACGTTTAAAGTCGGCAATTATCCAGCAAGAGGCTGCGGAGATTAACGGATTTTCGGTCAGTTACCAAAATCGCACCAGCAAAAAAGTTAAACTGGTCGAATTAGCCAAAGTTGTCTATTTATCGGGCCAGGATAGCCAAATATCTCTCTCCTTAACTAATGATTTTCTCAAAGAATTAGGGGATTTAGTCCAAGGGTTAACCATCGAGGAAACTAGCCAAAAAATCAGTCAATTGACCATCAAACAAAGTGAAGCTGACTTGACATGATTATAGCAGAATTCAGCAGATAAAAGTCGGGAGTCGGTCGTCAGGAGATAGGAGTCAATACCAAATTAGGTTATACTTAATGTTTATGAGAAAGGCTGTAATAGCTAGAAAAAATTGCTTGTGGGGATAATCTAAATGACTGTAAAGATCGCTTATCTGGGGCCGGTGGGAACCTATTCAGAAACAGCCGCTTTAGCATTTGCTAATAGTTTACCACCTCAGCCTCGTCAATTAATACCCTATCCTAGCATTGCCCTGGCCTTGCGATCGGTTGTCCAAAATCAGGCCGATTTAGCAGTAGTCCCGGTGGAAAATTCCACCGAAGGAAGTGTGGTAATGACTCTTGATGCTTTATGGCAATTACCCGGGTTACAGATTCAACAAGAATTAGTTTTACCGATTTCCCATGCACTTCTATCTCCCAGGCAATCGCTAACAGAAATTAAAACCGTTTATTCCCATCCCCAAGCTTTAGCCCAATGTCAAAAATGGCTAGAAAATAATTTACCTACCGTGCCAATTATTCCCACCAATTCTACCACAGAAGCGATTCAAATTCTTGATCGAGAGGCTAATTCGGCCGCTATTGCTTCTCCCCGGGCGGCAAAACTCTATAATGTACCAATATTAATACAACCAATTAATGATTATCCCGATAATTGTACCCGTTTTTGGGTAATGGCTTTAACTTCCCATCCCCAAGGTGAGCGAATGTCCCTCGCTTTTCAGGTTTTAGATCAACCCGGTGCTTTAGTCAAACCTTTAGAAGTTTTTGCCAAACGTCAGCTTAATTTATCTCGGATCGAATCACGACCAACTAAACGATCTTTAGGGGAATACATATTTTTTATTGATCTAGAAATTAATCCAGATCAACAGCATTTAATCGCGGCAACTTTAGAAGAATTAACCAATTATACCGATGCGATCGATGTTCTTGGTGCTTATCAGGTGGTTAATTTACCTGTAGAAAGTTTAGAGGAATTATAAACTAAATTACTCATAAATTACAGAAATTAAATAGGGTTTGCTGAAAAAGTTTTTCCTGGGGGCAGGGTGTGGGGTGTGGGGTGTGGGGTTTTACCGGTTTTGAGGTGGCCAATTACCTAATTTTCAGGGAAAAAGTCCCGGAATTTTCCCCCTGATCACTCCCATGCCCGGTACTTTTTGATTGACAAAAAGTCTAAAAGTCTTACCCAACAAGGTTTTTAGATTTATTCAGCCAACCCTAAATAGAGATATTTTAGCTTTTAAGAGAGGGAAGAATCGGCAAAGATGAGTTTTCCTCTGGGGTAGAATCAAGCTTTCTTTCCCCCAGTAGAGGAAGAATAATTTCTACAGTTGTTCCTAAACCTTGACCTTGACTAGAGATAGTAATATCTCCCTCCATCATTTTCATAAAATTCTTAGAAATAGCTAATCCTAAACCCGTACCGCTAAATTTTCTAGTGGTGGAACCATCAATCATCACAAAAGGACGGAACAATTTTGATTGCTGCTGGGGGTCTATACCGATTCCTGTATCGATTATAGTAATAATAGCCTGTGTATTTTCTAGGCGAGTTATTAAAGAAATTGTGCCTGTATCAGTAAATTTAATTGAGTTATAAATAACATTCAAAATTACCTGTTTTAATTTAGTGGTATCAGCATAGACTATCGGATTTTCTGGACAGAAAAGTAAATTTAATTGTAAGCATTTACGTTGCAGCGATGCTGTTTGTAAATTAATAACTTCATTGATAATTTGGTGTAAATCTACTGGTTCAGGATTAACGGAAAGTTTGCCCGCTTCTATTTTAGCAATACTGAGAATATCATCAATAATTTCCAAAAGATGTACAGCTGCATTATCCGCTTGTTGCAGATATTCTTTTTCCTCCTGCTCACTATTACAAAATCCATCCATAACGCAACGAATTGAGCCAATGATACCATTGAGAGGGGTGCGTAATTCGTGGGAAGTATTGGCCAAAAATTGGTTTTTTAATTGATTAGCATTTTCCGCTTCTTGCCAACTCTTAACTATTTCCTCTCCCCAAAGGCGTAAACGTTCGATCATTTCCTCTAAGGCCGAGGCTAACTGATTAATTTCTCGAATATTAAAGTTCTGTGGTGTAATATTTTGTGAAGGAATTTTATGAATATTTAAGGCATAATCTCGCAGTTTTTCTAAAGGTCTAGCTAGATCCCTGGCGATCAGTGCAATAGCTACTAAATAAGCTAATAATAAACTGGAAATCAGATAAAAAACTGCCTCCCAAATTTGTTGTAGAGGAGCCAGAGCTTGGGAGAGGGGACTAATGGCTAAAACTATCCATTTTTGCGATGATTCTCCCGTAACTGGACTGGGGAGGGAACTATAACCTGCGACTAATTCTTTGCCATATTTCTCGAAAGAAAATAAATGGATAAATCTCTGCTGACCTCTAACAGCATTACTGATTATTATATTGAGGCGTTCCGCATCAGCTTCTTGACTGATATGGCTACCAATGCGATCAAAATAGGGATGAGCGAGAATAATGCCATTGTCAGAAATAACCACGGGATAACCCGATAAAGAACCGGGTAAAACCTTCTCACGGTAAAGTAGAGAAGTTTGCAGAATCAGACTAGATTGTAATTGTCCTTGATTATCGTAGATGGGAACGGCAAAAACTAATTCTAATTGACGATTATTATTGGGAGATTTAGTTAGAAATTGTCGGGGTAAACCTCTAACTAGAATATTTTGGATATTACCAGCAGAGCTAGTCCGTTTTTCTGTCCATCTTTCCAGGGGCAAAACTTTGATAATTTCTGGTTGACAGGCTCGATTTAATAAAGGTTTCTTGGTCTTAATATCAATTAATTCCACACAGTTAATCTGATTAGGAAGCTGCTCCGTGAATTGTTGTAAAAAAGCTTCTTTTTCGGCTAAGGTTCCCTGTTTTAAAACCAGACTTTCGCCCGCAGTGATCAGATTAACCTGCAAAAATTGAATTGATTGATCAATATTGTCTGCTTTTCTGATGGCACTTTCGGTGAGATTTTGACGGGCCGTTTCCAAAAAAGCCGATCGCGCCTTACGATAGGTGACATAAACTCCCATTAGTAGTACAGGTACACTGACTAGGAGTAAGCGAGAGAGCAGAATACGACGAAAGGAGGATTGACCGATAGACATGGGCAGAAATCGGTTTGATTCTTGCTATCAAACTCTAGACTATACTAGCCTATTCACCAATCGAACCAGGTGATATCCCTGATCATTTGCCATGAATTGTCCTCACACCACCGTTATTTTAGCCATGAGTGCCGATGGTAAAATTGCCGACGCCTACCAGTCGGCGGCCAGATTTGCCTCTGCTACCGATAAAATGCGTCTAGAACAACATTTATCGCGCATGGATGCCGCTTTATTCGGTGCTAACACCCTGCGCGCTTATCACACCAGTCTTCCTATCCGTCATGCCGATTTTCTCGCATACCGTCAACAACGGGGATTATCTCCCCAGCCGATACAGATCGTTTGTTCTCATTCAGGCCAGCTTGATCCCCGGATGAAATTTTTTCAGCAGCCTTTCCCGCGCTGGTTAATCACGGCAGCGGAAAAAGTGGCGGCATGGGAAAATCGGGGTTTATTTGAGCTTGTCTTAGTCTGCGGTGATTGGAAGGCTATTTTTAGTCAATTTACCGACCTAGGTATCAAAAAGCTGGCAATTCTGGGAGGAGGTGAATTAATTGCCTCTCTTTTAGGTGAAGATTTAATCGATGAAATCCATCTAACTATTTGTCCGTTGCTGTTAGGAGGCAATAAAGCGGCAACTCCTCTGGGAGGAACTGGATTTATGGCTGATTCTGCCAGAAAATTACGACTTTTGAGCGTGGAAACCTTGGAAGAAGAAATTTTTTTACATTATTCCCTTGAACGGCAGTCCCATAAATCTCAAAACTAGATTACCTTAAATAAAAAGGTTGACTTATCTTGTCCCATGGTAGAACAGCTTAAACCACAATATTCTGTCGCTTGGATTGATAAAATGAGTGAGATTCCCCAACAAAAATGGGATGCTCTCGCTCAACCCCTAACTACTCCCTTTCTCGAGTGGCAATGGTTACATAATATCGAAACTTCCGGCAGCGCCACGGGACGCACGGGGTGGCAACCCGCTCATCTCACAGTTTGGCGCGGTGCTGAGTTAATTGCCGCCGCTCCTTTGTATATTAAAAGTCATAGTTACGGTGAATTTGTCTTTGACCATCAATGGGCGGATCTTTCCCATCGTTTAGGGATTGGATACTATCCGAAACTGTTAGGAATGACCCCTTTTACTCCGGCGGTGGGTTATCGTTTTTTAATTGCTCCAGGGGAAAATGAACTGGAAATTACTGCTTTAATGATAGGGGCGATTGATCATTTTTGTGACCAAAATAATCTGTCGGGTTGTCATTTTCTTTTTGTGGATCCCCAATGGCGAATTTTAATGGAAAATTTGGGCTTTACCCCCTGGTTACACCATAGTTATATCTGGAATAACAAGGGTTTTCAAAGTTTTGAAGATTATCTGACGGTTTTTAATGCCAATCAACGCCGCAATATTAAACGGGAACGGAAAGCGGTGACTAATGCGGGGTTAATTATTAAAACTCTGGCTGCCGAGGAAATTCCCCATCATTTATTCCCGTTAATTTATCGGTTTTATAGCAGTACCTGTGATAAATTTTACTGGGGAAGTAAATATCTGACACAGAAATTTTTTGAACAATTATATCCGAATTATCGTCAGCGAGTGGTTTTGATTACTGCCTACCAAAATGAAAAGGATACTAAACCGGTGGGTTTATCTTTTTGTATTCGCAAAGATACTAATCTTTATGGTCGTTACTGGGGCAGTTTTCAGGAGTACGACTGTTTACATTTTGAAGCTTGTTACTATCAACCGATCGATTGGGCAATTAGTCAAGGTATTACCATGTTTGACCCGGGTGCGGGAGGACAACATAAAAAAAGACGGGGTTTTCCTGCCACTGCTAATCACAGTTTACACCGTTTTTATCATGGCAAAATGACTCAAATTCTCCGCAATTATATCCATGAAATTAATCAAATGGAACAGGAAGAAATTGAAGCAATCAATCAAGATTTACCTTTTTCTAAGAGAGAAATTGAGTTGAACGAGTAATTTAGATAGTTAATTGTCCCTGGGTGCATCTCATTTTTGTAAATCTACTGAGTTGGGATTTTTAAAGGGAAACTATCTTCTAAAATTGGTTATTACTTCCGATTTGATCACTCAATCCTAGGGTTGATTCATGGTAGGGTTGATTCATGAATCAACCCTACCCGTTGGGGACGCAAGCGCCGTCCCCAAACCCCGAAGCGCATTAGTTTTTCGGTGGGATGCTTACAGGCAGCTGCCGATATATTTGTAATAATTTAAGAGTCACTGATAATTGCTAATTGTCCGTATTTCTGCAAATGTGAGCTGCAGCCATTGTCCCTATTAGTGCAATCAACTATGAATACGAGGTTCCGGGTGCAGAGTAGTGAGAATTTCACTTTCGATCGCCGCTAGGGTTGCTAAACGTTCCTCGATCACTGTACGTTCAAAATAATCCGCTGCTAATAGCCAATAAATACCATAATGACGGGCTTCGGAAGCCATTAAACCGCGATAAAATTTGCCTAAATCGGGATCAGGACAATATTCTCCCAATAAACCCAATCTTTCGTGGGAACGCGCCTCGATTAAAGCTGATATTAACAGAGAATCCAAAAGGCGATCGGGTTCTTGGTGACGAATCTGGGCTTTTAATTTAGCACCATAAGGGGGAGAATTCAAGGGAGCGAGGGGAATTCCCCATTTATCCAACCATTGATTGACCTGTTCAAAATGTTCTAATTCCTCTTGGGCGATCGCCGTTAATTTCCGCACGAGGGAAGCGTAGGAAGGATAACGAAACTTGACATCCTCGCCGCCCTAAAAGTGCGGCGATTCCTAAACCTCACGATTTAAGTTTCTGCTTCCACCACCGTCGCATACCACAGTTTAAAAACCATGTACTGTCTTACACAGAGTCCACAGACTTTCGCCCCATTTCAGAAGCCCGATTCCGTGTGTCCCACGGTACGTTGACCGCCTATAGCTTCTTGTACTTGTTGCGCGCGACTTTTTACCCGGCCAAGCTTTT
>NZ_JADBSZ010000255.1:0-21311 GCF_020246425.1 Microcystis sp. M079S1 | reverse complement strand
CGATGGCAGCAGAGAGCGACAGGGTTGGGTAATTTGGGAAGAAGAGGGACGTTATCCCGACGTTATCGTAGAATTAACCTCTCCTAGTACCGCCAGAACCGATAAAGTGCGAAAAAAGGCAATTTATGAGCGAACCTTCCGCACGCCAGATTATTTCATCTACGATCCTTTTGATGCCAATTCTTTACAAGGATGGCATTTAGGGGCTGACCAACGCTACCATTCTTTAGAACGAAACGAGCGCGGCTGGTTATGGTGTGAAACCTTGGGCTATTGGTTGGGAACTTGGGAAGGCACTATTGACCGAGAAACGGCAATTTGGGCCAGATTTTATGACCCAGAAGGCAATTTAATCCCCTTGCCAGAAGAAGCAGCACAGGATCAAGCGGCTGCAGCACAGGAGCAAGCGGCTGCGGCACAGGAGCAAGCGGCTGCGGCACAGGAGCAAGCGGCTGCGGCACAGGAGCAAGCGGCTGCGGCACAGGAGCAAGCGGCTGCGGCACAGGAGCAATTAAATGCTACTCAGCAAGCTCTGGAAGCGGAAAGACAGCGTTCTCAACAGCTGGCGGCTCGTTTGCAGGAAATGGGGATAGATTTATAGTGTCTCTGGCATAAGTCAGGAAATTTTCGGTAAATTTAGGGAAAAGGGGGTCATATTAAAGGGAAAATTATCCCTTTCCCCCTTGGCCGACTTCTGCGAGAAATTATGGTACATTTGTATGAGATGATCAGGGTGGGGAGATGGGGAAATGACCTGATGAGGAGCTTTTTGCCTGACTGACGGACATAAGTAGTCGTGCAAAATTAATTTCCTAGTGAAGATAGGCAAGAGGCAAGAGGCAAGAGGCAAGAGGTGGTTAGATATGTGTAATTAATTTTGCTTAGGTACTTATTTTCAACACAATAAGTGGTCGTGCCAAATTAATTTCCTAAACCTTGACGAGGAATTCTGTAAACTTCGATCAAAAGCCGTGTAAATTCTGTATTTTCTCTGGAAGTCTTAGATATAGCTTTTAAAATTGTGATCGTAGCGGCAAGCTAATCCAGATCAATTAAACTTCTTCCTCACTCCCGACTTTGTTAGTATCATGAAACCTAACTCTGGCCGTAAACGGTTATTATCCCTGATATCTGCCGTTTCTTGTAGTTCCCTCTTGATTTTATCCCCTCTAGCCCAGAGAGCGCAAGCAGACGATATTACGGATGCCTTAGAAGCGGTAATTGAATATACGGCTCAATTACACCAGATCAATTTTAAGTATTTGTTAAGCGATGGCCCGATCACCACTCCCTGCGGGGTAATTTCCCTAGCGGCTTTCTGCACTGTAGATAATACAGTCTATGTCAATCTCAAGCAAGTTACTGGTATTAGCGATAATCCCCTATTTCCCCTTTACGCCGTCGCTCACGAGGCCGCTCACGCTGTTCAGTGGAATCGGGGTATCGGTGGCATCGATGAAGGCGGAATGAGCATCGGCATTGAATTACAGGCCGATTGTTTAGCGGGAGATACCCTTTCCTGGTTATTTACCGAAGCGAGAGGTTTATCCAAACAGGATTATATAATAGCGGGAAAACTTCTAGCGGAAGCCGCTTCGGAAGTGGGCGATTTTGAGGCCCCCAATCGCTCCCACGGTACACCACAACAGCGAGGTGATTCGGTCTTGCAAGGATTCTACGGGGAAAATCATGAAGCCTGTATGCGTTAACTAACACTCAAGGCTATATTTCCCCTAGAATGCCTAAAAAAGCTTAAAAAACTACTGTAACCCTAACCAAGATAACAGACCTTGGCCAGTTAGATACTCGATCAACAGGGTGATCACAAAACCAATCATAGCGGCTCTACCGTTGAGGCGCTCGGCATAGTCATTAAAGCCAAATTTGGGATCTTCTAATTTGGGGGTTTGAGTCGGTTGTGGTTCAGTCATGATCTTTACAGGCTGTTTACATTTCTTTACTATTCTAGCGGAGTTAGAACTTAGGGTGTAACTAATTTCTAACTCCTCCCTATTTTCCCTAATCCCGACCGTTAAGAGCGATTAAAAGGCGCAGAATAAAGATAAATAGGTTGATATAGGTCAAATACATCGATAAAGCAGCGCTGAGATACTGCTCATCTCTGTAGGTACGGGGCAAGATGTAAAAGTCCACCACTGCCGAGCCGGCAAACAAGAAAACCCCGATGCCAGAAATGGCGATTTCTAACCAGGTGGGAGTAGCGCCACCAAAGATAGAGAAAATTAGCTGACCAATGAGAACAATAAAGAGAGCGAGAATACCGATGCTAACGGTTTGAGTCAGGGCTAAACCATCTTTTTCCGACAGATTCGAGCCGATATTCCGTCCCAACACAAAAGCAATGCCGCAACCGAGGGCAGCAATTGCTACTCCTCGCAAACCCACACCGGAAGTACCTAAGGCCACATAGACGATTCCACTGAGAGTATAGCCAGAAAGAAGACTATAGAGAGTCAGTAGGGGCAGAGCAGTGCCTGTATTGCCTCTTTCGGCAGTATTACGGGCGACAAAAAATAAAATAATCTCGGCAATCAGGGCGACAAAGAAAGTCGGGAAGAAAATCTGGGGATAGGATTGGATCACACCTAAACCGCCATAGGTTCCCACCGCAGTCAAAATTAGACCGCCACCGAGATAGGGCAGGGCCTTGGGGATAACATTAGGGCCGATAAGAGCTTGGCTTTTAGCCTCGCGTAAAGCTTGACGAAAGTTACTGGTATTACTCATGGTTACTAGGATTCGAGATACTTGTCTCAATCAATCTTGTTAAACAGAAACTATTCTTGATTAGTTAGTCAAGAATGCCGAATAGTTGGCCGAGAAGAAAGAAAGTTTTCCCCTCAAGCACAATTACCTCTTGATTGTAACTAAAAGACTGGTGATCGAGCTAGAAGCCACAGTTTTCTCCCCTCTTGACCGTTTAAGTTACCGTAAACAGAAGCCCGATTCAAGGCGATAATGTCCCGTAAACTGGATATTTCCTGTTTTTATTAATTATACTAAATCCGGTTATTAAAGACTGATTATTTATCCCCCCTTTTGCCTTTTGCATGAGTGCCTTTTGCCTGTCTTCATAAGTAGCCTATACTCAACGGATTTAGTATTACAATCTTCAGAGTATCCCCTGACCTAAAGCCAAACCTGTCACCAACATTCCTAAGACTAGAAAAGGCTGGGCGCTGGCTTGATATTTGACATCATTTTTGAGCGGATCCCGCAGAAAATACATATCTTGGAAAGTGATCTGAGGGATAATTAATAACAGTAAAATAGCGGCATAAAGATTCTGATGAATACTAATCAGATAACCCGCAATTCCTGCTTGAAAAACATCGATCATAATCACGCAAATCCAAGCCGAGGTAGTAATTCCAAACATAACTGGCAAGGATTTTAAGCCTAATTTTTCGTCACCTTCCACACTTTTAAAGTCGTTAACTACAGCAATGCCTAACCCCGCTAGACTATAGATAAGGGTTAAGATCATAATTGTCCAATTTAACTGACCAAAAAGGGCGTGACCAGCCCACCAAGGTAATGCTATATAACTAGCACCGAGGGCATAATTTCCCAGCCAACCATTTTGTTTTAATTTTAAAGGTGGCGCTGAATAAATATAGGCGATAAAAGAACCAAATAGGGTTAAACAGAGCATGATCGGGAAATCATGACCAGCCCAGCGATCGAGAAGATAAGCTATTCCTAAACCACCCGCTAATAAAACCAAAATCTGGCCGACTACTTGCGGAATAGAAATTGCCCCCGAAGGAATTGGACGATAGGGTTCATTAATTGCATCGATTTCTCGATCGTAAAAATCATTTAAAGTTTGGGTATAACCAGTCATCAATGGACCGGAAAGTAACATACAGGTGGCCGCTTTTAAGACATCTTCTAAAGACCAAGTATAATTCCCCGATGAAGCAGCCCCACAGACAACCCCCCAAATCAGGGGAATCCAAGTGATCGGCTTCATCAATTGTAAGCGGATTTTCCAGAGGGAGGTTTCTGCCGATGAGGCCCCTTTCATGCCCAATAATTGGCGAGTTTTGGCCGCTCGATCGTCCTTGTTTTCTATCTCGGTGTTCGACATAATCCCTTAAAAAGAAATAATTAAGTAACCGTCTTGGAATTTTGCCCCTTTTACCGCTCGTCCGGTTAGAGGCGGTGGTACATCAATATTACGCCGTTGCTCCCCCGCTTCGATGGTTAATTCTAGACCCGATTGCGTCAGTTTTACCTGTTTTTTCTCGAATCCGGGTAAATAAACCTTGACCTGACCGGCTGCCGGATCGATTATTAACGGTTTGGGCGGCTGCACCGTGAGAAAATTGGGTAACTCGGCGATTAACTCCTGCCAATCTTCTCCTTGACGGTCGGGTAAAATCGCCGCCGGCAGCGGGGCAAAATCCTCCGTAGCACTCTGGCAGCGATTAAAAATCACTCCCCCCACATTTAAACCGATTTGCTGCGCCCCACCCCAAAGATATTTAGCGTCTGCGATCGCAAGTGGATCATCATTGGTGACTAGATAGGCTAAAACTCGCCGAGGATCGGCTAAAGCGGAACGTCCCTCGTCTAAAATGTTATTATCGGCCTTCTTCCCTAAACCGTCGGGATTAAAGGAGAAATTCAGCACGGCAGCGGCGATCGGTTGGAAAAAGGGAGAAAGGGTGCGTCCAATCTCGGAATCACTAAAAACCTGCCGAAAACGCCGTAAATACCAGCCACCCACCTCTGGAATCCCCAACATTCTCAGACTATTGATATCTCCGCTGCCGTCGTAGATGATGACATCGTAATTTCCGCTTTTATCCTGTTCCCGCAGGAAATTTAAAGCTAGAGCTTGATCCATTCCGGGTAAAATGCCCAACTCTTGACCATAAACATTTTTCAAGGTGGGAGAACGCAAATACTGCTTTTCCAGTTCCTTGACTTCTTCCCAACTTTTTTCTAGTAACTGGGTACTACTAAGCTGCACAACCGAGAGATTAGGGGCAATTTCGGTAATGGAGGAGCTAGGGGAGGCCTTGAGGAGTAATCCCCAAGCGGGACCAGAATCTTGCCCGATCAAGAGAACTTTTGACCCCAGACCAGCCATTTTTCTTGCCGAAGCGATCGCTATTGTACTGCGACCGCTGCCCCCCTTGCCCAAAAAGGTCAAAATTAAGGACATAATTAATTCCTAAGCATTGTATTTAGATGAGTTTGAGTTCATCCTCAAAAAACCAAGTAGCGGTCTTATCATCGAACTGGACAACAGCACCAACACCGCTGCCATCGGTCATCTTAAAATTTTTGATGACACCCACTTTACCCAATTTACCCGCTACATCCGAGTTAACGCGGTCTCTTAAGCGACAGACCTTGACTTTTTGCCCGATTTCCATTACTTCCACAGTTTTAATAAGACGATAATTCAATAAACCAATCCTAAGTTTAATATAAATTCGTGTCAGATAAACCCCCCAATGCTCTTCAGTTATCGGTCTTTCTCAGATCATCTGCACTTAGCGATCATATATACTAAGTAGTTGGACAAAATCAACTTCTTGGTTAGGATGGGCAAGAGGCAATAGGCAATAGGCAATAGGCAATAGGCAAGAGGTACGCCGCCCCGATGTCGGGGGGATTGGGGGGGTAAGAGGCAAGAGGTAGTTAGATATGTGCAATTAATTGTGTCTAGCTACTCAAAAAAAAGGGTTTTATTTGGTTTCTGGGGCAGGATTTTGCAGATTTTCTAGTTGTTCTCTTTGCTTGCGTTTAAACTCCTCGGCCGCTTCGTTGATATTATTGCGAGTATCTTCCTGAAATTCCGATCCGTCCCGGCTACGACGAAAATTACTATTATGAATCAAGTCTAAAGGATTAAAACCACCGAGACTATCCCTGCCATCGGAACTACGTTCATTTTTTTGATAATCTGGCTGACTGGGGTTCAAGCTTTGAGCTAACACTTGCGGATTAAAATCAGCCCCGACCAATAAAATAGTAGCTAGGAATAAAGACGATTTGATTAACATTTTTTGAGTATTCATAATCTGACTCCTCAGAAAATTAAGTGGGTAGGTGTTAAAAGTTGTCAGCCCCCCCTTATCAAGGGGGGACTAAGGGGGGATCGGCACCCCCCTTATCAAGGGGGGACTAAGGGGGGATCAGAGGCAAAATCTATCTTCAATTTAATTATAACTACTTACTTATCTAGTTTTTGGTGGTGAGAAAGTTGCCGGCTTTTCAGTGAACAGTAAACTGATAACTGGTAACTGGTAACTGGCAACTGATAACTGATTTAAGCAAAACGACGACGAAGTAAGGGCTGAATTGCTAAAAGTATTAGCAGATCAAAAGCTAAGAGTAGGCCTAAAACTGTCAAGAAATTGAGGTCAAGCCAAGGGGTTTGTAAGACTATGCTATCAAAAGACCAGTGCTGATTGAAATAAATATAACGGATCGGTTCGATCGCATAGGTAAGAGGGTTGAGACTAGCGATTACTTGTAACCAATCTGCCATAAAGTTTAAGGGAGCGAGGGCGGTACTGGCAAATAAAAGCGGTAAGTTGGTGACGAAAATGACGGCGATTAATTCGATATGTCCGGGGAGAGCAAAGGTTAAACTGAGACTTAAGGCGGTCATACCCAAAACTATTAGGAAAACAATCAAAGCGATCGCACCTAATCCAGCTAAACTAGGCAATCCTGCCCCTAAAAAGGCACTAGCGGCCACGATCGAGGCGGTTTGGATGAAACTGAGGGCGATAATATAGATGGTAGAAGCGGCCACGATCGAGTAACGAGTGGTTAAAGGCGCTACCAAGAGACGGTTAAGAAAGCCAAATTCTCGATCGAACATTACCGGTAAACCGGCATTTAAGGCCCCAGAAAAAGCGGTAAAGACAATCACCCCGGGGGCGAGAAATTTAGCATAACTGAGATCGTTGCCGAATAGACCCTGGGGAGCCTTATAAAACAATGCCCCGAATAAAATCAGCCACATAAAGGGCTGAATTACCCCCGCGATTAGGGTTGAAGGACGACGTTGTAATTGGATGAACAGACGTTTAGTCATGGCCAGAGTTTCTTGCAGAAATTCCCCTAGCACATTTCCCCCATCGTCCACCGTTGCTGCTCTAGTGGGATTGGGGGCTAAACTAGCTTTTAAGGAAGAAGGTGTGATGGTTTGGCTCATGAAATATTTACCTCTAATGCAGTCTCAACGAGTAATTTGGATAGTCAACAGTTTATAAGTGATCAGATGGCTCTCTTGGGGTTCTGGTGATCGGCAAATCCTCTCGAAGAAAAGGCTGACACCCTACCACTTCTCCAATATACAAGGGGCGTAAGCCCTGGGGGAGAAGAATGTAAATATTTATTAAATTGTAGCTTTTGATACAATGTGGGGGGGGGAGTGTGTATTTTGTCTTTGAGCATTCGCTTGTCATTGTTTTGGGTTGCCCTATCGCTTAACCCAAATCTAAATGTCACGCACTCAAATCATTTACCATTAACCCTTTGTTATGAAATTACAACTCGGCATTGTCTGTGCCGGGGTTGCCCTGGCAACTCTGGGAACCAGTGCGGCACAAGCTGCTTTGGTGGTCGTACCCCCCGGCTTGAATCCGGGCGACCAGTATCGTTTGGTGTTTGTTACTGACGGCACACGGGATGCAACAAGCTCCGACATCGACGACTACAATAACTTTGTGACCAATGAGGTAACAGGAAGCCCTCTTGCTACGGCTTTAACAGCGGCAGGATTTACTCCGAGTGCGATCACTTGGAAGGCGATCGGTTCTACGGATTCAGTCGCTGCCCGTGATAATACAGGTACTAATCCATCGAGTACGGGTGTTCCGATCTATCTCATAGATGGCAACCGGGTTGCCAACAATAATGCCGATCTCTGGGATGGCAGCATATTAACCGGCATTGATCGCACTCCCCAAGAATCCGTAGGTTTCTTTTTCGTATGGTCTGGAACCTCGGATGATGGTACGGTCGGAGGGGCGCTCGGGTCTAATGGCGCTATCGTCGGTGTTGCGGGCGCTTTCCTGGGGTCAGGGTGGATCAGCGAATCCGGTAAGTCAGGTTCTGAAGAATATCGGTTCTATGGAATCTCAACCGTACTGACAGTTCCGACTCCAGCAGTCACTGTCCCCGAACCCTCTAGCCTTCTTGGTTTTATCACCCTGGGCGGTTTAATGTTAGGGGGTGCTGTCCGCAAAGCGAGAAAATAATGTCCCAGGGAGAGGAGACGCGGGTTTCCTCTCTCTTTTTTTGGGGTAGTTTGTTTAATTCCTGGTTCCAAGGCAGAGCCTTGGAACCAAACATTTAGGCTCTGCCTAAATTTAAAAGTCAATCTGAGGAATAGTTTCAGGCTCTATCCCTAATTCCCGCAATCGTGCCGCTAGTTGTTCTGCTCGTTGTTTAGCCGCAGAAGCCTCTTGTTTAGCCGCAATTAACTCCTCATCGGCAAGGGGAATCAACTCTCCCTCCAGCGTCAACCAGCGCAACCATAGCCGCTCAATTCCCCGATAGGAACCTTGCCACAAACCCAAGCTCAATTCCAGTTGAGGAATCGGTAAGCGTCCCTCCACTAAAGTCACGGGTTGGTAATGACCATCTACCAGTTCAAACGCTTGAAGTTGGTTAGTATAGCGGCTAAAAACTACATAGTAGGGAACCTGCAAAATCTGTTCATAAACTGTCCACTTAGTTGGCGGTTCTTCTGGTTGGCGTAGTTCTTCTCCTAAATCTTGATTTTCCGTACCTGGAGACAATAATTCCACCACAATCGCAGGGGAAACCCCTTCCTGCCAAATCACATAACTTAAGCGCAGGTCATGGCCATCGTAGAGGCGAGAAACACCGACCACCCCAAACCAATCAGGACGCTTGTACCATTGAGGGTGTCTGACATCGTAGTAAAGGTTAAGGTCAGCGGCGCTAAAAACTAGCTCTGGTTCCCAGTTGGGAGGCTGAAAAGTCAGCAGTAATAACTGAGGTTGTAATAGGTGAAATTCGTCAGGCAAACCGGGTTCAAGTGGATTATCACTAGGTAAATCGTACATCGTCGGCAGGGATTGCCGGGGGGAAAGGGAAGGGTCAGATTGGGGAATGGTGAAGGTAGGTGTAGTCATTTCAGTTATCAGTTATCAGTTATCAGTTACCACTCAGACCTCTCAAACATTGTAACTGTGATTACTGTAGGTTGGGTTGAGGAACGAAACCCAACACCCAATCGCCAAATCTGTCTGAATCGGCGCTCGCTATTTTGACTCTCTCGTTACTCTTTGTTGGGTTTCCTTGCGTCAACCCAACCTACAATAAACTGCTAATTATAACAGAAAATTACGGTTTTATATTTCGCTGTTTTTGTGCGATTTCTAAAAGCACTTCATCAAGACTAGGCTCAAGGCTTTCTTTAATGTCATCAACCTCGTGTTTATGATGGGGGAAGGTGGCAATCTCAACATGATGGGGTGCATTATCATAACGGAAGATCATAATTTGAGCTTCGTTCATGTAATGATAGCGATATTTTATCTTTGGTATAGTGTCAGTATTTTTTACTTCAATAAAGTCTAAGCGATGATTATTTTCAAAAATAATTGAACCATTAATATAGCCTTGACTTGCGTTATAAATTTTCTTGGTCAGTGATAAATATCTCACATTAGGAAATTCTCGAATGGTTTGTTCGATTTGCAAGAAATAGGCTTCAATCATTTTAATTCCTGGAGATTAGCCTCGTTTTGAAGAAGCATTTCATATAGTCCAGACCAAACTATAAAATCCGATTCATCTCCTAAAATACCTTGAGAAAATTGCTGATAAAATTCTGGGGATGTCATTTGATATTGTTTTTCCAGAGCTGCTAAATCTAATTTTAGATTCAAATTGCTTTTTTGTAATTCGGCAATCTGATAATCAATAATGCTTTGGGCAAATTTTTCTTGATCTTTGATAGAGTTTAAAATCTTTTTAAGGCGTTTTTCTGTTTCAGGCTGAACAGATAGATGAAAATCTAACATAAACTGTCTCATTACCACAAATCAAGCGGGTTTTCATTCTAGCAAGCGTAAGCCCTGGGGGAAAGGAATGTAAATATTTATTAAATTGTAGCTTTTAATACAATGCGGGGGGGGGTAAGTGTGTATGTTGCCCTTTAAGCCCTATTCGTGTTTAATTCTAAAAATGAAAAATCCAATTTTAGCGGCGCTGAGTCAAAAATCCCTCTCAGTTGGTATTGTGGCATCAACCGTTTTCTTCGGCACTACTAGCCACGCCTTGGCCAGCGTTCTGATTGCCGGATCTCCCAGCACTGCGAGTTTTCTCAACGACGTTCAAGCAAAAATTGCTGGAACTGGCCTAATTTCTGGAAGCGTAGATATACTGAATGTCAGTTCTTCTACCCCGACTCTCGCGCAATTACAGACTTATGATGCCGTACTATTCTTTTCTGATTTCGGTTTTGCCGATCCAACCACTTTCGGTAACGTATTGGCAGATTACGTCGATGCGGGTGGTGGAGTAGTCCAAGCGACTTTTTCATTCTGGAGCGCTTTCATAGACATTGGTGGTCGGTGGAGGGCGCAAAACTACGATGTTTGGCAACCAGGAGGACAGAACCAACCCGGAAATCTAACATTAGGAACAATTTACGATCCATCGAACCCGATCCTCGCAGGCGTTACCAGCTTCAATGGCGGATCATGGAGTTTCTACAATACAGTGGGACCTCTCAACCCCGGTGCGGTGGCAGTGGCTGACTGGAGCAATGGGGCACCGCTAATCGCTGTCAATACCTCCACATTTGCGGGCAAAATAGCTGGGTTGAATTTTTATCCCCCATCAAGCGATGCTCTCTCCGGTCTCTGGGTCAGTAGTACCGATGGCGCACTGTTAATGGCCAATTCCCTGAACTTCGTCACCACACAAGTTTCTGTTCCTGAACCCAATTCTCTTTTTGGACTGTTTGCTATCGGGACTCTTGGCGCAGCTTCAACCCTCAAACGCAAACTAAAATCCTCCCAATCCACCGAAAAGAAACCCACAAAAGTCGGCTAAATTGGCCACAAAATATCACAAACACCCCTTCATTGAGTCAGTTGAGGGGGTTTTGTTTTTTTGGTTTTTCGATGGGTAGCATCTCAGTCGTGAATTATGCTAGGATTCGCCCTAGAATGATCAAAAATCATGACTACACAAGCAACAGTAATCCAAGGCACGGCCAGGGAAATTAGGGAAGCACTGGCGCTTATACCTTGGAGAAGTCAGAGCCTACATTTCATCGGGGTTAATTCCAAGCGCTCTGAGCCTTTCAGCCAACCGGATGGCTTTTTGTTCCGCCTCTTGTTTAGCCAGACGTTCTTGAGCAGCGATCGCTTCCGCCTCTTGTTTAGCCAGACGTTCTTGAGCAGCGATCGCCTCAGCCTGGTTCGCTCTTTCCTCAGCCGTTAGATAGCGATTTCCTGACTGGTCATACCAGTATAACCATTCCCGATACCAAGCAATATGTTCTCCTTTTTCATAACCTAGCGCCAAGCCAATTTCAGGCAACCAAACTCGATTATTCTCACTTTCTAGAAGTTCATATTTCCCTGAGATTAATTTATATACCTCTAATCTTTGTCGGTTTTTAAATCTTCCCCTTCTGCCACTCAAAGGATTGTATATTGCATAATACAGAATCCCCAGGGTTTGGTAATTTAAGAATTTTTCCTCATACTCACTATTATACTTCTCGGAAATTACCTCTAAAAACAAAATCGGCAAGATATACTTTTCTCCCCACAAAACATAGCTTAACCGACCTCTTTCTCCCGTATCATGGTTGACTCCAACCGCTAAGAAACCATCGGGGACAAAAGCTGATTCCTCTGGATTATAATAGACAGCCATATCTACCCCAAAATACCAATCATCTCGACTGGTCCAAATTAAGGCTAATAAACTTAGCAGCAGATTGGGAATATCATTCTGTAACTGATTATCCACTGGAGTTTCGTCGGAAGAGGGCAATTCTTCGGCGCTGGGAAGAGGGCGATTTTTGTTATAGGTGAGGTTAACCATAGCTCCCGCAAGCGTGGTGTTTGATTACTGCTCATTCTAACGGAAAATTACGGTTTTAGATTTCGTTGTTTTTCTGCGATCAAGTCTAAGCGATGATTGTTTTTCCTGGTTGCAAGGCTCTGCCTAATTGTCAACACATTATTCTTAAGATATTATCCAACAAGGTTTTTAGATTTATTCGGCCAGCCCTATTTAATGATCGCTGCCGTTTTCCTGTACCGATCCTAACTGTTGACGCACATCATCGATCGCTAGATTTAACTGGGCAATTTTATCTTCCAAACTGCGGCGGGCCATTTCCATGCCTTCCTCTGGAGTCAAGCGCCCATTGCGGCTCTCCTCCAAAAAAGACTGATTATCCCCATCTCCTAAACCGCGACGGCCGCGATTAGCCAACACTGTCCCCAAAACACCGCCCACTAAACCACCGACAATCGCACCGGCTAAAAAACCGCCCGTAAACCCATCTCGCTGACTCATAATCCCTTTTTCTCCTAATAGGTTCCAAAAGCTCGATCGCCGGCATCACCCAATCCCGGCACGATGTAACCGCGGCTATTTAATCCTTCATCGATAATAGCCGTATAGATGTTCAAGCTGGGATAATTTTGACTCAATTTCTGTAAAGCCGGCGGGGCAGCCACCACGGAAATCAGGCGAATCAGGGTAGGATCAACGCCTCTGCCGGTAATTTCTGCCATTGCCATTGAAATTGATCCCCCCGTGGCTAACATCGGTTCGAGAATTAAGACTCTCGTGGCCGGATCAAAACTGGCCGGTAATTTATTTAAATAACAACTCACCTCCAGGGTTTCCTCATTTCTGGCCAAACCGAGGTGATAGGTACTAGCTAGGGGTAAAAGGCTTTGGGCCCCTTCCAACAGGGCTAATCCTGCCCTTAAAATCGGAACTACGGCGATCGGTACGCTAGGATCGATAAAAGTAGCGGCACATTCCGCTAGAGGGGTTTTAACGCTAGTTTCCAGCGTCGGCAACCATTGCCGCGCCGCTTCGTAGGTTAACCAGCGCCCTAGTTCCGTCATCGCTGTTTTAAACAGTACCGAGGGGGTATTTTGATCGCGGGCGACCGCCAGCCAATGCTTAACCAGAGGATGTTCGGGAACGTAGACGCGCAGTTGTAATACCATGAAAACACTAGAACTCGATCGAGGGCTAAACTTTATCTTAAGCGAAAAAGCCTTCAGGAGTCAGTTATCAGTAATCAGTGATCAGTGATCAGTAATCAGCTTTTTTCTCCCTATCTCCCCATCCCCACACCCCACACCCCACTTCCCACACCCCTAAAACCCAACCCCCACAACTAGGTTAAAATAAAAGCAAGTCAGAAGCTTGCGAGCGGCTTCTGACTTGGGGAGTTTTAACGACGACGGGTTCTTTGTCGTCTCCGGGCTACTGCTTTACGCTTTCTCTTTTCTTGAGGGGTTTCAAAAAATTGATGCTTTTTGATATCCGCATAAATTCCCGCTTTCGCTACCTGTCGCTTAAAACGACGCAGGGCTGATTCGATCGCCTCGTTCTGACCAACTACCACTTGGGTCATTAACCTAATTCACCTCCTGTAATCGCTCTCTGCCTAAAAAATGCCAACTTCTCATTATAGCACAATCTAGGGTAAAAAGCGATCCAAGGCGGCCTTTAATTCTTCAATTTCTGTCTCGATACTACCTTCCTGGGCAGCCCGGGCAATACATTCGCTCAGATGTTCGTCGAGGATCATTCTGGCGACGCGATCAATCGCCCCGCGAATAGCGGCAATTTGCATCAAAACTTCGGGACAGGGACGATTTTCCGATACCATCGTCTTGATGCCGCGAATATGTCCTTCGATGCGCGAGAGACGGTTAATAATTTGCTTCAGGGAAGCTTCGCTATGGACGTGGGGAGTCCCTTTTGACTCGTGGTCATGTCCCGTCTCGTCGTGGTTGTGAAGGGGGTCGAAAGGGGTAATTTGATTAGTCAAGAGCTTACCGTCAATTCAGTTCTACTCTCTAGTGTGCCACAGTTGCGAACCGCTCAACTAAACTTACTCAAACTTACTTAAAAGCCTGAAAGCTTAGTCATTCGTAGTGGGTCAAGCACTACAGGATTAAACGGCAAACCCTTTATTCCCTGGTCAATGACATCAGGAATTACTTTTCTAATGATGTTAAATGACCCATTGACATCGGCATTTAACAACTGATTTGTTCCCATTTTATACAGTCCCCTAGCTAACCTTTTTCCCTTAAATAATGGTTTTTCTTCACCATATTTAGGTAACTCATCCCTATCTAAAGCACTGGATTGTGAGGTATAGGATTCTTCAGTTATTATGACTTTTATTCCTTTTAATTGAGCTTTGTAGGTTAACATTTCTATTAATCTATAATGGGGAATATTAACAAATTGTTGATTATTCCTTTTTCCTAGATTAAGACATTGTTTTATCCGCTCATTATGCCCAATTATTAATGTCCCTATTTGAGGTCGAATACACCAATCTATTACTCTTTTACTGGCTGTGTGTAGATAATTTTCTACTCGACAGTTTCGTTTATGGGTTAGGAATATCAATCTCTTAGATGAGGGTTGATTATTTCTGGTTTTCAGTTGAGATTGTAAGCGGGAACGTTGTTTGTTGTAGAAGGTGTTAATTGCTTTTAACGGTCTGCCATTTACCAAAAGAGGTGCTACACCTGTTTGATTTGTAGTTACAGCCATTAAGTTATTAACTCCTAAATCTATCCCAGCTATCTCTTGTTTATCTGTGGTTTCCGACCGTCTTTCATAGACTATTTCAATGACATAACAGCTACTTTTGGGGACAATTCTCACTTCAATTATTTCTCTTCGGGAAGTGGTCAATTTTACGTCGCTCATAGACAAGTGACAAATTCCTTCTTTTAAAGGTTTTTTATAAATTGATTCCTGAGAATATATTAGCAGGTTTCTTCCTTTGGTTTTGTCCTTATACTTAATAATTTTAGGTTTTCCTAAAAATTTTTCAGGGTGTTTTTTCCAAGCTCTAAAAGCGGCAAAATAACTAATCCAAGCCTGATCTAATCTTCTGATTATCTGCTTACTCACTTTCGTGGGTAAAGCTAAATAATCTGAGGTTTTAGATACCAGATGATAGAGTTGATTAAAACTCAGTTTTTGGGAGTTTTCAAAGAAATATTGGCGATAATGGTAGTTAGCTAGATTGAACAAATTTTTTGACAAGAAGGCATAATGGTCGATTTCTGACCATAAGGGATGGTTTTGACTGATAATATGACGTTCAACTAGCTTCATATCTTGATTATACCTGATAACGTTCTTAAAATCTATCGGTGGCCAAAGTTACTTATTTTAGCTATCTAGCTACAGAAATGAGTAGCTTTAAAAAGCTTTAGGTAGGTTTTTGGTTTCTGTGGTTAACCCCAGTCCCTAGAATGGTTTTGTCTGGTTTAAATTTCCGTTCAGGGGTCTTCGGTTTGAAAGTGGGAAGTGGGAAGTGGGAAGTAGGTTTTTTAAAGTTCGATTGGGAGTGAGAGATTAAAGCTGGTGATGGGATTTGAACCCGCGACCGGCTGATTACAAATCAGCTGCTCTACCACTGAGCTACACCAGCATTCTTGACCAACCAATTATAACACAAATAGGGCTTGCTGAAAAAGTTTTTCCCGCGGGCAGGGTGTGGGGTTTTAAGCTAAGACCGATTTTAACCGTCTGTCCCCCCCGAGCAGATTCATCCCGCTGCTTTCCCTCCCTAGTCCGCGACCGGAAGACTAGGGAGCGATACACAGAGGTTCAATGAGTCAAAAGGGATGACCAATAATCAGTTATCAATGACCATTGACCGTTTAATAAGAGCCAGATTAATCCCCCTATTCCCAAAAGAATAGTCAAAACATAAAACTGTGATTGACCAGAAACATTATACTTTAAGGCACTGCCGCTAAAAATCGTCGCTAAACTGACCAAATTAACCAGACCATCAATAATATAACGATCGAGCCAAGCGGTAATTTTTGACAGGCTTCCCACGGCTAAAACCACGGTAAACTGATAGATGCGATCAAGATAGAAGTCATAAGCGAACAAATCCTGCAAGAATCGCAGTATTAACCCGGTTGGTCTCGCCCAAGCTCGTCTTAACTCTACCATTGAGCCGATAACTAGGCCAATTACTCCAGAGGCCATCAGTAAGGGAAAACCCCAGACAATAGTAAAACTCTGGTTATTAACGAGAGGATTGGTGAAAGATAGCCAAAAATCCCAACGTAGGGGAATAATCGGGGCCAATAAAACGATTAAAATCAACGATACCATGGGCAAAGCCATCGGCCAAGCCACTTCCGGGGTGCGATGGGTCTTACTTTGGGTTTGTCCCAAAAAGACTAAACGAAATACCCGAGTAAGATTGACGATGCTAAGACAATTAACAAAGATTAAAACCGCTAATAACCACCAAGGAATCGCCCATTCACCACTTAACCACCGTTTTAATGTCCAAAACATCCCCAGGGGCATTAAAACCGTCATCCCTGCGGAACCTCCTAAAAAAGCCATGGTTGTAGCCGGCATTCTTGCCCAAATTCCCCCCATTTCCGTGATATTTTGGTTACTGGTGGTGAGAATTAAGGCTCCTGCGCTCATAAACAATAAGGCTTTTGCCACCGCATGGGAGAATAAAATTAGTAAAGCGATATCCACATGACCTAATCCCACCGCAATAAAGACCAAACCGAGATAGGCACTGGTGGAGTGGCATAAAACCCGTTTAATATCAATTTGCGATAAGGCCATCAGAGAAGTACCGATTGCCGTCATTGTCCCCAACACTATTAAAACATTGGCAGCGATCGGAGATAGGGTAAACACCGGCTGCAGCTTAATTAAAACATAGGCCCCCGCCGAAACCACGATCGAATTCCGCATGATTCCGGCTGGATTTGGTCCCTCCATCGCCTCATCTAGCCACAAATTCAGGGGAAATTGGGCGCATTTACCCGTTGGACCAGCAATAAGGGCTAATCCTAACAAAGTCGCCGTCAGAGGCGGTACAGGGTTATTTACTGCCCAATTTTCTAACTGAGAAAAACTCAATCCTTCTCCGTAACTGGACAGAGCCACCAAACCCATCAATAAAATAATATCGCCGACGCGCTTGGTTAAAAAGGCATCTCGGGCCGCGGTTACTACCAAAGGTTGGGCATACCAAAAACCGACGAGGAGATAGGTAGAGACTGTTAACATCTCTAGGAAAGCGTAACTGAATAGTAGGGAGTCACTCAGGGCAATTCCCCCCAAAGCTGCCTCAAAAAAGCCCATTAAGCCATAAAATCTCGCCAAAGACCAATCCTTTTCCATGTAGCCAAGGGCATAGATTTGGGCCAAGAGACTGACGAGGGTAATCACTTCCAGCGTCCCCAAACTGACGGGAGAAAGTTCGATCGAAAGGGATAAACTAAGATCGGCCACTTTTACCCATTCAAAAGTCAGTTTAATCGTCTCTCGATGCCAAATTTGATTAAAAGCGATCGTTCCGTGTATTAACCCTAATACGGTCATCAATAGGTTAATATAAGCGGCCGGCCGCGGACCGGTGCGACTAATAATGCCTAAAGACCAAGGCAAGGTTAAAATCGAACCAATTAAGCCATAAATGGGAATTAACCAGCAAGTGTAAAGGAATAAATCTTTCATTCAGGGGGTTATCAGTTATCAGTTATCAGTTATCAGTTATCAGTGATCAGGTTTAAGTTTTAAGTTATCAGGTTTAAGTTTTCAATTTTCAACAAATTTAGGCTCTTTCACTGGTTACTGGTTACTGATTACTGATCACTGATCAACGGCCATAAAAAACTAACACTCGATCGAGAAGGGAGCGAGTTTAGTCAATTTAGTTATTTTACAGTTAATCCCGGGATCAGGCTAAATGCGCTGTAATAAAGATTTACCGTGGGAATCGGTGCTACAGGTGGCGAATAATTGATATTGACGACTAAGAGCGAGTGCTTGTTCGGTTTCCCGTTGACTCGGTAGCCAGGGTTTGGGATTGCCGTAGGCATAAAAGGCCTCAATACCATCAATACCCAATTCTACCGCCGCCGCTACTAAATCGGCTGCGGGGCGATGGTAACGAAAGGGATGGGCGAGAACCACTAGGGCCCCCGCTTGCTGTAAACTGTTAATGACTCTAGAGGCCAAAGCTAGATCTCCTTCCGGTTTGGCTCTTTGCAGATAGGGAGTCAAAACGGTATGAGTAGGATCGAAACCATAGCCAAGAATATGCACTTCTGTCTCTAAGAGATTCGCCGTAATTTCTACCCCTGTCCAGAGATGGGGTAGAGAACCCTTTAAATGCTCATTTTCTAGCCAAATTTGGGCTTGTCGATAACCTTCGATCGAGTGATGATCAGTAATTGCTAATCCTTTTAGTCCGATATCTAACGCTTGTCTCATCAAGTCTTGGGGACTCATTTGACCATCGGAACAATGGGTGTGGAGATGGAAATTGTAATGGTAGGGACAACTATCATAGCCGACATTTGCCCACACCGCTTTCAGGGCGAGGGTATCTTGAGCTAGGGGTGGAATTGTAGCAGAAACGACCATGCAGTATTGAGGAAATTTCCCAAAGATTACAAATTGTTAACAATCAGCATAGCAAATACCAAAAAAAATTGGGTAGCTGCTGTTACCACTAATACTAAATCCTCTTTCAAAGGTGTGGGGAAGTGGGGAAGTAGGGAAGTGGGGAAATGGGGAAATGGGGGAATGGGGAATTTCAACTAAAACCCTAACACCCTAACACCCTAACACCCCACACCCCACACCCTGCCCCCACCGAAAAACTTTTTGCCGCAAACCCTAACTAGAAAAACTTTTAGTCTTGACATAATATTAGGTCGAGGTGTAATCATCTGCGTTTTAGCTTACCTGTGACCATAAATACTTCCTTGACCGCTTCAAATCACACAAGTCTTTAGTAGTTGGGTAGGGTGCGTTAGGCAATCCCTTGTTTTTAGGGCAAAAATCAAGCTCTGAATATTGCCGTAACGCACCACAAAGAAAGGTTTTTGGTGAGTTACGCTAACGCACCCTACTGGGGAGCATCTCACTTTCTTTTCATTTCATTCACTTGACATTTCATCTGTCCAAGGTTATAACTATACTAGAGTGCGTAGTCTACGTACTTTGCCCTAATAAAAAGTAACAAACCACTTAAAATGATCACAAACATCTCTAGACGAGTAACTACCGGCACTCTTGCCATCGCTGGCAGCGTTGCCGCTTTCGGCTTTGCCAATACTGCCCCCGTCCAGGCGCAGGCGGCGGATTGTCCTCTACCATTGGGACAACTGTTTTCTGGTTTCAAGTCTGCTCCTTGCAAAGTGGGAGACAAGCTTTTCACATTCCTCGGCTCCAGTCCAACGTCTGGTCCTATAGATAACGGGGTTCTTCTCATAGATCAAATCTTGTCACCGACTATAGACAGACACACCTTCAACTACAGACCAACTCCCGCTCTGACCCAAGCCGGAGGTACTTTCGTCATAGATTACACGGTCGAGATTCTTGATCCGGCGAAGATGTTCAAAGATTTCAGTATTGGTTATGATGCAACTGGCGCAGGTAACTCGGGTATCTTTACGGAGAAGATGGTTTGGTCAGATAGTATCAATGGGTCGGCGTTAATCGGAACTTCGACGGCTACGACCGCGTCGGGTGCTTCTGGTGCCATGGTTCCAGTTCCGTCCGGTATCACGAAACTCTTCGTCAGAGACACTTACCAGGTCAATTCTCCCACCGGTTCCCTTAACAGTGTCACCAACGACTTCACACAAATGCCAAAAGTTAAAGTTCCCGAACCCTCTGCTATCCTCGGTATCTTAGCCGTTGCTGGTATTGGTGCTTTCGCTCGTCGCAAGAGCTAGTCACTGTCATTGAATCAAAGGCAAGCGTTAAGGTTAAGCTTAACGCCTTTTTTTGTGTCTAGAGAAGGGGATGGGGGAGTGGGGGGTTCGAGCATTTGTATTAAAATATCCAATACGCAATTTAAATGCAGTATACTGTTCACTGAACAATCCCACTGGTCACTGATAATTGATCACTGATCACTGATCAGCCATTCCGAGGCCCTTTCACCTAGATCTAGGGCCAGACTAACCGCTTTACCGAGACGGGGACGCTCGCGGGTTTCGCGGATAAAAGCTTGAAATTGACTAAAACCACCCCATTCGTGGAGATAATTAGCGATCGCATTGAGATGTTCCAGATATTCAGACTCGGAGAGGGGAAAAGAAGCTTGTTCGAGATATTTCCACATTACCTGAACATGAACCTTATCTTTGATGCGTCGCAGCTGGATATCGTAGGAACGACCCCATTTTTCTAGTAATAATTGCTGTAAGTCCACACCCGTCATGGTTGCTATCGCTTCTCAGATGTCAGTCAGTCCCCTGATTCTATCATAAATGTCAGGGGAAGACCCTCTATCCATTAGTCAGATCTTTCTTAACAAAAAGAGAAGAAACTTAAAAAAAAGGGAAACGATTGATAGGTATAGTTTTGAAAGAAGGAATTAAGGTGGAGGTGAGCAAAAAAAAATGGAGAAATGGGCAGCCCAAGAATTACAGTATGCAGACCTAGGGGACACGAGAAGAAAGAAAAGATTAACCAGCCAATTTAGTACAAGTGTGCCACAAGCCTCGGGAAATCTAGCCGCCGCCAGTGCCACCTACGACTTTTGGAATTCACCCTATTTTCACCCCTCAGATCTAATTGCCGTCCAAGCTAAAAGTACAGTAGAAAGAATCAAAGAACATCCAATATTTTTGGCAGTGCAAGACACAACAAGTTTAGACTTTACGACGCAAAAAGCCAAAAAGGGAATGGGTTATCTAGATTGTAAAACATCCTTTGGTTTCAAAGTTCATACCACATTAGGAGTCTCAGCGCCAGGAATACCTTTGGGACTAATTAATCAATATGTCTGGGCGAGAGAAGAAAAGAATTTAGGGATTGCCAAGCAAAGAAAAAAAAGAGAAACTCAAGAAAAAGAAAGTCAAAGATGGTTAGATTCTTTATCAGAAACACAACAACAAATACCCGAAGATATTCAAGTAGTAACAATCGGAGATTGTGAGGCAGACATATTTGATTTATTTGCCCAATCAAGAAGTCCTAACTCTCATTTATTAATTCGAGGAACTCATAACCGAAAAGTT
>NZ_JADBSZ010000254.1:0-6519 GCF_020246425.1 Microcystis sp. M079S1 | reverse complement strand
TTGGGGGGGATCGAATGGCGCTTTTATTCTAGTCATCACATCCTCTCCAAAACCTGATCAATCTTATTTCTCAGCATAAATCAAATATCCTTTCGGTGGACTAAAGCGGTGGGTTACGACGGATTGTTAGATTGACTTTAATGCCTAGATTGTTGCCGTCTAACCCACCCTACTATGAACTCTTCTCCCTTCAATGGGTAGGGTGGGTTAGCGATAGCGTAACCCACCACTCTCTTGGAATCTAAATGCCGACAAATCTTATTTCTCAGCATAAATCAAATATCCTTTCGGTTGAGCAAAACTACCAATGCAATCATCGCTCATAGCGTAACCCCTTCGCGTCGTATGTTGTCAAGAAATGGATTATCTCCGCTCTGGAACTTTGCCGCAGAGATAAAATGACGGGAAACAACCACATTATAATCAAGGCAAAGCCTAGCGATAAATTCACTCGTGCGGTCAATTTCCTGATAAGGATCCACCACACCAGAAAGAATGACCAAAAGATCGATATCAGAATCTTCCCGTCCATCTTCCCGTGCTTGGGAACCGTAAAGGACGATTTTCTGTAATTGGTTTTGATAGAGCAGATGGAAATAATCTTTTATCTCCCGCAGAATAACCTCTAGCTGTAGATTTTTCATCTCCTAATCTCCTAACATCTCCTCTAATGCGTCCAAATCCTGACGAATATCAGCCTCTAAAGCCCTTAACTTCTGTAAAATCACCTTCGGCGGCTCATAGCTCACTTCTTCGTACTCTATCTCCTTATAGCGGTTAATTGATAGATCATAAGCATTGGCTTGAATCTCCTCGCGAGGCACAAAAAACGCCTTTGCTTGGCGATTGGTATCCTTAGCGGAGTCGCGTTGCTGCCAACAGCGCAGCAAGTCTGGGATATCATTATCGGCAATCGGTTGGCGCTTATCATCGAGAGAGAAACCATCCGCCACCATGTCATAAAACCAAACGAAGTCAGTCCCCTTTTCCCTTACCCCCAGTTTCGTAAAAATCAGGATTGCGGTGGATACCCCCGCGTAAGGTTTAAACACCCCCGACGGCATCGATATCACCCCCTCTAGCTTATGTTCTTCTACCAAGATGGTGCGGATGTCCTTATGGGCCTTGGACGAGCCAAATAGCACCCCATCCGGCACAATTACCGCACCTTTTCCCCCCGTCTTCAGCAAGCGCAAAAACAGGGCCATGAATAATAACTCGGTTTTAGTGGTGTCGATGATTTTCGATAAATCCTTGGCAATAGTGGACTTCTCCAGCGAACCCTTAAACGGTGGATTAGCCAGAATCATGGTAAAACTATCCTCTACCCCGGCGTGATCCTCCGATAGGGAATCCCGGGCCTCGATAATCGGCTGCTCGATACCGTGTAACATCAGGTTCATGCTGCCAATGCGTAACATCGTCCCATCGAAATCAAAACCGTGGAACATTTGGTTATTGAAATGCTCTAGGTTGCCGCGTTCAAGGAGCAAACGTCCCCCCTCGCTGTCCTTTAACTCCCGCACATACTCGGCAGCCGCTACTAAAAAGCCTCCTGTGCCACAGGCCGGATCACAGATAACTTCCCGGGGTCCCGGCGCTAATAACTCCACCATCATTTTGATAATATGGCGCGGTGTGCGAAACTGTCCGTTAGTCCCGGCTGTACTCAGTTTCGAGAGCATATACTCGTAAAGGTCGCCTTTGGTGTCCCGATCCTCCATGGGGATTTTTTCAATTTGCTCGATTACCGTCGCCAGCAGGGCCGGGGAGGCGATGAGAAACACCGCGTCCTTCATGTGTTTAGCGTAGGTGCTACCCTTAGAAAACTGTCCCAGATCTTTGATAAAGGGAAACGCTTCATCCCGGACAATCCGCAGCATTGTCTCGGCATCATCGAGATTTTTGAAGTGGGACCAACGGATATGCTGTTGGCTGAGGGTAAAGGTGGGATTTTCGAGGTTTTCGCCTAATCGTTGGGATTTACGCTCCTTAGCTAGTTCTAGGTCATCTAGGCGCTTGATGAAGAGTAAATAGGAAATCTGCTCGATTACCGAAAGCGGGTTACTAATGCCGTTATTCCAGAAGGTTGTCCAAAGTTTATCTATTTTGGATTTTAATTCGCCGGTGATCATCGCTGTTTACTCGTTCACTGCTTTCAATATTGCAGTAATATTGTACTAAAAATCGAGGTTTCAGGGTGAAAAATGCTATTAGGTACTTAGGGTTTGCTGAATAAATCTAAAAACCTTGTTGGATAAGACTTTTAGACTTGTTTTCCCTCAAAAAGTGCCAGCCATTGCGGGGATCGGGGGAAAATTCAGGTACTTTTTCCCTGAAAATTAGGTAGTTGACCACCTCAAAACTGGTAAAACCCCACACCCCACACCCCACACCCCACACCCTGCCACCACCGAAAAGCTTTTTCAGCAAACCCTACTTAAGTGATTAGCTTTTGTCCCTTGCTTGCCCCACCTCTCACCTCCCCTTTACCTGTACGGACGGGAAAAAAGTTTTTTCGGGTACAGGAAGTATGTAAAATGGAATGTTGATCTTTCTTGGCCTAAACAGCATTTCATGATTTCGAGTAACGACTTTCGGAGTGGCACGACCATCGAGATAGATGGCTCTGTCTGGCGGGTGGTGGAATTCCTGCACGTCAAACCGGGCAAGGGATCGGCCTTCGTGCGAACCAAGTTAAAAAATGTTCAGACCGGCAACGTGGTAGAACGGACGTTCCGGGCGGGGGAAACCTTACCCTCGGCCACGATCGAAAAGCGCACCATGCAGCACACCTACAAAGAAGGCGATCAGTTTGTCTTCATGGACATGGAGACTTTTGAGGAAGCAACTCTCACCCCGGTACAAATGGGCGATCGAGCCAAGTATCTGAAAGAAGGAATGGAAGTCAATATTCTCTTTTGGAATGATCAAGTGTTAGACATAGAATTGCCCACTTCGGTAATCTTGGAAATCACCGATACAGATCCGGGAGTCAAGGGAGATACGGCCACCGGTGGCACGAAACCGGCGATCGTAGAAACGGGAGCGCAGGTGATGGTTCCCCTGTTTATTTCTATCGGTGAAAGGATCAAAGTGGACACCCGGGATGGTTCCTATCTGGGACGGGAATAATTGTGATGAGAAGCCCAGAAATGAGGGCTTAGGGACGGGTTTAGGACTAAAGCCAGTGTTTCTGAGCCTGTTTCCCAAAACTTAGCCGCTAGATGGGAAAAATCGATAGTTTGGTGGGTGCGAATTTGGATTTGTTGCTTTTTATTTGCGAGGGGATTTCAGAGCGGTGACTATTGATTACAACGAAATTCGAGAACTGATCAAAACATTGGCAGCAACGGATATCAGTGAATTTAGCCTGAAAAGTGCAGATTTAGAGCTAAATATCCGCAAAGGAACCGTTAATACTGCCCTTGGGCCTCTCGCCGCTCCCTTGCCGGTGGTGACGGACACCGTCGCCCCTCCAGTGGTAGCCGCAGGTCTCACCCCGGTCCCAGAAACCCCCACTCCCGAACCCGTAGCCGCCGCTATGGATAAAAAATGGCTGGCGATTACCTCTCCCATGGTCGGCACTTTTTATCGCGCTCCTGCTCCCGATGAACCCTCTTTCGTGGAAAAAAACGATCGGATCCGTGTCGGACAAACGGTCTGTATCATCGAAGCGATGAAGTTGATGAATGAAATCGAAGCGGAGGTGGCCGGGCAAATCGTCGAAATCGCCGTCGCTAACGGTGAACCGGTAGAATTCGGTCAGACATTAATGTGGGTTAATCCCGAATAAGTGAGTGGTTATAATTGAATAGAAGATAGATTTTGTCTTTGATCCCCCCTTAGTCCCCCCTTAATAAGGGGGGTGCTGATCCCCCCTGCCCCCTTAATAAGGGGGGTGCCGGTAGGCGGGGGGAGCCCCGCCACCACGAAAAACTTTTTCAGCAAGCCCTAGATAGAATGAAAGCTATCCTCATGACCGCCGTGGATGTCCTGCAGCTTCAGGAAGTCCCCACCCCGAAAATTAGTCAACCGCATCAGGTTTTAGTAGCATTAAAAGCGGCTGGTGTCAACCCTATTGATACAAAAATTCGTAAACGCGGCACTTTTTACCCCGAGCAAATGCCGGCCATTTTGGGCTGTGACGGGGCGGGAATTGTCGAGGCCGTTGGGGCGGCGGTCCAGGATTTTCGCCCCGGGGATGAAGTGTACTTTTGTAGCGGCGGACTGGGCAGGGCTGGCACGGGAAATTATGCCCAATATGCCCTGATCGAGGCGGATTATCTAGCCCACAAGCCGAAATCTCTTTCTTTTGCCGAGGCGGCCGCTGTACCTTTGGTTTTAATCACCGCTTGGGAAGCACTCTACGATCGCGCTCGTCTTCAGTCGGGACAAAGCGTACTTATCCATGGCGGGGCCGGGGGTGTTGGTCATGTCGCGATTCAATTGGCGAAACTGAAGGGGGCTAAAGTTTATACGACGGTGGGAAATAGCGATAAAGAGCGTTTAGTGCGGCAATTAGGGGCAGATTACCCGATTTTATACAAACAAACCGATTTTGTCTCGGCGATACTTCAACAAACCGCAGGGAAAGGGGTAGATGTCGCTTTTGATACGGTGGGAGGGGAAACTTTTGGCCAAACTTGCCGAGCGGTGCGAGTGTACGGCGATATGGTGACGATTTTGGAACCTACGGGCAGCTGGAAAGAAGCCCGCGATCGCAATTTGCGGATTAGTTTAGAATTAATGTTAACCCCGGCTTTGATGGGACTGCCAGAAGCGCAAAAATATCAAACAGAAATTCTCAGACGAGGGGCGCGTTTAATTGACGAGAAAAAGTTAACTATTCATCTCTCCCAAACCTTCCCTTTAGCGGCAGCTATCAGCGCCCATCAATTGCTAGAAACTGGTTCGGTGACGGGGAAAATAGCCCTAATTATTGACTAGAAATCTGCCGGTCACTATATACGATACCTCGTTGTCAGGGTCTCTCTGGCCAGACATTTCCAGAGGTTTTAGCTAACCTGAGTTCGGGATAAGCTAAAACCCTAATTTTCTCGTTCGCTGTAAACCCTATTCTTTGGTGGAATGAGTAGGAAAATAGCCTTAACCCGAACTGAGGTTAGCTAGGTAATAGGTGTAGGGCTAATTCATGAATTAGCCCTACAATCGGCGTTGTCAAATTGAAAGATGCTCCGAATCAGCTTGGAACTGAAATTACTTTGATAGGAAAGATTGCATGGCATCTTTCCTATTCTGATCTGACAACGCCCCCTTTTCTCACGCCAAAGTTTTACCTTGACACACAATAAGGTTGGGTTTAGTTCTGATTTTTTCTTCGGCTAACCGCAAACAAGCCACC
This sequence comes from Microcystis sp. M079S1, assembly GCF_020246425.1. Taxonomy (NCBI): domain Bacteria; kingdom Bacillati; phylum Cyanobacteriota; class Cyanophyceae; order Chroococcales; family Microcystaceae; genus Microcystis; species Microcystis sp. M079S1. Next base: position 1,154 of record NZ_JADBSZ010000254.1, on the reverse strand, counting down.
GCCGAAAAAGACTAGACCCATAATCATAGAAGATTCGGGAACTGGTTGCGCGGTATTAACAATCTGGAAACCGAAAACATTATTCGAGATCACATTGTGGATAGAACCCCCTGTGGTGAGTGTAACACTCGATCCAGTTAGCCCGCTAAATAACTGGTACTGTCCAGGTCCGGTAGTCGGTGAACCGGATGTGGTACTCGTGGTTTGTAATAAAGCTGTCGCTCCTAAATTGTTTTGACCGCCACTGGCGTAATAGAAAGTAGTAGTGCCGTTACTAATCGATAACTGATTAGTTGCGGTTGTATCTGCGGAAGCGAATACATAGAGATCGTAGGAGGAGTAGGGAATTCCCGATAGGGAGATAGAGACTTCTCTCGTAGCATTGTCACCGTAAATACCAGAACGGTACAGGGTATTCGTGGCTGCATTAGAGGTGTTCGTCGGGGAAAAAAGATTATAAACACCGGTGGCAGTAAACGTTAACTGAGCGGTCGTCGCTGTTGCCGTATCATCGTTTAAGGTAATATTAGTTCCCGATGCACCAGCAATATCGTTCCAGTTAATCGCTGGAACGATCCCCGGACTATCGGACGCAGCGATTGTATGCACCCCACCGGAAAAATTGACCCCGATACTTGCCGCTAGGCTTGGAGAAACTGTCAATCCTAAAAATCCTACCAACACAGTAGAACCAGCAATTGATAAGCAGGGCTTTACCCCCCCCCTAAATTTATAAGTTTTGCTAAACCAAACATGGCATGGCTCCGATAATGATTTAAGTTACGCCAACAGGGTACAGCATTTAGTTAGAAGTGTCAAGGACTTAAAACGGGTAGATGATAAAAATCAACTCAGTACATTTTCCCTTGAACAAATTCGCCAACAATTAAATCAGGAAATTTTAATGGATGCCGATGGTAAAAATGGTAAATTTACACCATTTTTCTTTATTCGTAGCAGCCATCCTACTCCCCCCACCCCAACCTACCCCGATGTCGGGTCAGATTCAGCTAAGGGACTTGCGCTTTGATAATGTACCTTTTGGGCGAACGCAGTTCGCCCCTACATTGTGGACAAAATCCGTTACTGTAGGGGCGCAAAGCTTGCGCCCTCCGCTCGCTCAGGTTTGCTGATCACCCTAAGTAGGGGGAGAG